>JAJDCN010000021.1 GCA_029260815.1 Planctomycetota bacterium | reverse complement strand
TATAGGGAGAAGGTCCAGCATCGTGATCGAGCTTGGCGATCACTGCTGGGCCGCCGTTGTAAGTCTACCGGTGCACAAATTCGAACGAGGAGGAGGCTGAAGCTCGATATTGTGTTCCGACTGGAATTTGCCGGAGAAAATCGTTTGAAGTCGGTTTCCAGCGAGGGCGAGCTTGGCGCTTTGGTATTGCGGAGCTTGGGAAACCACATCAATTAAGCCACCTACATGAGCATCTCAAAATTTGGAGTCTCTCGTGAAACCTACAACAAAACAATCATTAGGGATATTTTGGTACTTCTCTGAAAAGGAAGGGCAGGAAGAAGTAGAAGGTCTTTATGTTTGCGGCTGTTGGTGCGCCGGTTTACCTGATAAAGAATTTTTCGGAAGTTTCTCCAAAACCTGGAGCGATGGAAAAGTAGAAGCTTCGGTATATCAAGTTGATGCTGATAACGAAAAGTCCATTACAATAAGCACTCGAATACTAGAGTGGCCTCGTGAAAAGAATTGGCACCCGATTTTGGAGGAGTGCTTAAAATACTTGATTGTAAGGGGCGCTCTTGTTGCTTGGTGTGGTGGCGAGGCTTGTGGTTCAACGCCTCAAATGCTAGACCCCATTGATCCAGCAGGGCACATCTATGCGGCGTACTCTAAACAGAATGGGTTTGTTTGTAATTCTGGCCTAAACGACGAGCATCAATATTTGAGAAACGACCAACTCGAATTATTTAAAGGCGAGTTAATGTTGCTCAGGAAAAATTATAAACAAAAAAACCCGGCCAGCGAAAAAACCAAGACCTGACATTCTACTACGCTGTGCAAAAACTTAAACGACGAGAAAGCAGAAACCTAATATTGGATTACGATCGCTAAAACCTGGAAATCGACAAGGTTTTGGAAGCCCGATTTGGCAAGCCAGTCCAAACGCCGCCTCATTCCATCAAGTATTCTTTTAACCTCCCTTTGCGCGTTTTCCGGTGTCGCCTTCGGCCACGCCGACCTGTGCAAAAACTCAAAGACCGAAAGATTTGAAAACAGCCCTTGGCTTTCAGAAGCTGATTTTCATGAAGATGTGCAGGATAATTTCTTTACAAAAGCGTGTCGAAACGTGCACAAAAGCGTCCGAATCGTGTCCAAACGTGCCGAAACGTGTACGAACTGCGTCTTGGGCGTGCATGGCTCAAGCTCAAAAGTAAAGAGACTTTGCGCCGCTGGATTGGGCGCCGGCGTGTCGCCGGCGTGGACTGCAGTGTGGACGGTGGCGCGGATGATGGCGCGGACGGCAGCGCCCCACCGGTGCGGGCTGCGATGTGGGCTGGAGCGTATACGGCGGCGTGTCGGTGGCGTGGGTGGTGGTGTCGGCGACGGCGCCGCTGGCGGTGTGTTCGTGACATTGGCGCAAGCGTTGCCGCAGGTGAGTCGGCGGTATGTCGCCGGTGTGGACTGTCGCAGTGCCGGGAGCGTATACGGGGCCTCGAAACCAAGCCGTGGTCCCGAGCGGCTTGTAGCCGGCGTGCCGCCAAAGTGCTCAACAATCACTCGAGCTTCGAGAGAAAAGAGCGTGTGGTCAGATATGGACTCTGTGGCCCGTTCACGGTATACTATAATTGACCTTTGAGTGGCCAGCGCAGGCGGACCGAGCCACCTGCGAGGGCTTGGCTTTGGGATCCGCTGGAGATTGTGGGAGAAAGTGATTGATCACCCCAGTACCGCCTGCCCGACATGTCCCGGTCAAACTTGCGCTTCTCTGCCTGTTCGTCTTACTTCTCAACTTTCCGTACCTGAACAAAGCAGCGTATCAAGATACTTGGGTAATGCTCCATCTCGCGGAGGATCTGCGCGAAGATCCGCTGCATCCCTATAACAGCTCGTTGTTGCGCAACCGGGTCGTTCCGACGCGATTATATTGGAATCCCCCTTTGTATAACTACTATCTGGCTCTCGTGCGGGAGGTTCGCGGAGATTACACCGATCGTTTTATCAACGGGGTAAGCACGGTTTTTCCGCTGGTCGCGACGCTTTGTTTCTATCTGATTGCTCGCCGCTTTACGCGTTGGCCGTTGATGTGCGCCCTGTTGGCCGGAGCCGCACCCGCATTCGTGATCCAATCGCACAATATGATGACGGACATGCCTGCAGTGGCATTTTCCCTGGCGTCTCTGTACGCGTTTTTGCGAGGCTGCGAAGCTTCGAGCCGAGGAACGCCATGGTTGATTGCCTCCGGGCTGTTGACGGGAGCTGCGACACTGACTCGTTTTTCCGGTGTGGCCGTGTTGCCGCTGTTGTTCCTGTATTGCATCCTGTTCCGGCGTCCGCTGATGCGCGCGGTGGTGGCGCTCGTCGCTTTCTTGATGCCGCTGGCCCTATGGGAAATCATCTTTTACAGCCTGCATGGCTCGCTTCACCCGGTCCTGCCCGGGGTCATCGATTTCCTGCCGCGGATGTCACCTTTTTTGTCCTTCAACGGGAACTGCACAGCACTGGGCGGCGCCTTTATCATTACGCCAGCCATTTGGGTCGTGTTTCTGGTACACAAGGAGCTGCGTTTGTACCTGGCCCTCTCGCCTATCTTCCTTTCCCCGTTTCTCGCCGGCGTGGAGCCGATTCCACACATCTCCGACGTGCAGGGCTTGAACCTGATCCTTTTTATCCTGTTCTCCTGGACGGGCCTTTCGATTGTATTGGCCTTTATCGTTCGAGTGGCGATACAGTCCGTGCGCTTCGTGCGTAGGCGCGAGGTAGATTCGGGAGAACTGTTCATCGGCTGGTTCTTTCTTCTGAACTTCATCGGCCCGGCCGTGGCGCTGCCGTTTGCCACCCCCCGCTACCTGTTGATGACCGGATTGCCCCTGGCCGTTTTTTTGGTTGCCCGAGCCCAGGAGATTCGCTGGCGGCCCATGGCAGTGCAGGCGTTCTTGGGTTCTACCATCTTGCTCACCCTCGGTTTGGCGCTGACGCTGGCCACTCATGACTACATCGCTGCCAATGCCCTGCGCACTTTTGCCCGACAGGTCAATTCGCGTATGAAGTCGGTACCGGGAAACAAGCGATGGTTCGTGGCCGAGTGCGGTTTCCGGTGGTACTTGGAGAAATACAGCAAGATGACCTACTTCTGCAACGGCATCTCCAAGCCGGACCCCGGCGACATTCTTGTAATGCCGACTAATGCGGCCTGTCATCCGCCGAACGATCTCCAGAAAAACTGGCGCCGGCTCCAATGGACGATCACCCTCCCGGCTGCGGGCCCACCGGTACGGCTGACCGATTTCCAGACCGGTGCCGGGTTTTACAGTAACGCCTACGCGCCCATGCCGTTTACGATTGCGAACAACCGGCTGGACAAGTTTTCGGTTTGGCGCTACCGCTCGAAAGCCAGATAACCGG
>JAJDCN010000003.1 GCA_029260815.1 Planctomycetota bacterium | reverse complement strand
GTCCAACTCCGTGTCCTTGTCGAACCCCGCGTCCCAGCGGCCCGGGACCAACGGGAAGGTCCGATCGATTTGGTTGAATCCGAGCTGGGACGTGACCGTACTGCCCGCCGGTGCGTACTCAATAAAGGACTCACGCGAGATCCTTCTCGACCCCAGGAACACACGGGAGAAGGCCAATTCTGCGCGGAAATTGGTGCCTTGGTCACGTCGGTGTACCTTCAATGGGTCGCCGCTGGGAAAGACGCGAGCCGGATCATCCGCTGGCTTTATACTGGGCACCGACAGGCTTGTGTCGATATCGTGACGCCGAATATCGGAATCTGCGAAAAAATCCCTGTGGTTACGAGTCATGAACTGCGTGTCGCTGAAATACGCATTTTCCAAGTTGGGGATATTGGCCTCCGGGTCCCAGAACTTCGCGCCGGTGACCGTCGTGTCATCCACCCAGGCGTACAGGGTGATGAACTCGCGAAGGATCTCGATGTGATGATCGGTCATCTGGGTTTCAAATCGAGTATCGCTTATCAGGATATCGCGAATCTGCGAGAACTCGGTAAACGATTTGCGGATCCTCTCTCCGTTTTCCTCCACGGTGCTGGCCAGAATCAAGATGTCGCCCAGCCCAAATTGGCTGATGGGTTCCACGGCCGAACCGTCCACCCACTGTCCGCGCTGGTTGGGATCCTGCGTCGCGGGCCCGAAGATGGGGCGGACGGGCGTATCGGGATCGTTATCGTCATCCACCCACAGCCCGCGCGGTCGGCCCTGCTCGTCAAACCACAGGTTGTCTGGCGCGGTGTCGTGGTCGGTGATGACCTGGGAGTCGGCGGAAGGCACGCGGGAGAGAATGACACCCAGGTTGTTAAGCAGTTTGATCGTCGGCAGGTTCACGATGCGGGTCATGTAAAAATTGTTGTTGTATCCACCAGAGCAGTCGCCGTAGAAGACCGGAACGAATGGGAAGTTCGCTTTCATGTTCGGGTTGGCCGGCTCGCCGCCGTTGACGAAGATCATGCTGTTGGCGTCTCGTATCTTGATGCCGTAGCTGGCAAACGATCCGTCGCCGAACCAATTGCCGCCGGTAAATGCATCGAGAAGGCCGTTGCCGTTGACATCGCTGAAGCGCTCCGAAGGCTCTCCGAGATCCTGAAGCCCGTTGCCTTCGCCCGTGTCGCTCGTATCCGGCAGTCCATCGGATCCGTAGTCCAGGAACGTGAACTGATTGTCCTTCGCGCCGACGAGCTTCTCCGTCGCAGAATCCCAAACGCCGTCGTCTTCAAAGACCTCTTGCGATAGTGACGGGTTTGTCGAGCCTTCCAGAGCTCGCGCACGGTAGATCGACGGCAGGTAGCTGTACCTTCCATCGTCGGGAAACTGTGGTGGAATGGGAACGCCAAAGTTCTTCGTTTCTTCAGGAAACATGTTCTGCAAGGCGATGCGAATGGGAGAGAGATTATTGATCAGCTCGGGCGTCATGGAGGAAGCCGGTGTGGCCGTGACGCTTGGGTCTCCGTCGTAGCCTCTGAACGACGCAAGCTGCTCCTCGTAGTCTGTATAGAACGTTCCATGGGGCAGGTTTTGACCATGTTCAAGCAAAAACATCTGCGCGACGGCCTGGCCCCGTTTGGCCATGAGGTCCGCCCGGCTGGCCGCATCCTGGCCATGGGCCATCATGCTGGAGAACTCCACCGAGCTCATGAAAGCCATGCCCACCAGCAGGAAAAGTAAAGCAAACGACATCGACACGATGAGAACGTAGGCGTGGTCCTTCTTGTGAGCTTTGTGACGAGCACTTGGGCAGTGGGTACGTGTACGCGGTTTGCGTTTAGACATTCTGTTTACTCCCTCAGATTAATCCGATCCCGAATCCCTTCCCAACTGCACGAAAAAAGCCGCGCCGGCACACAGTGATACAAACTGTCTGCTGGCGCGGTCTTGGGCTTGCTTCCTACCCTTCGTCGTCATTGCATGACCCGATCTCGTGGCACCCCTGTCCCGCATCCAGGAAGAGGATACTTTAAACGATTTTCACGAGACGAGTATACCATACCGCAAGCTTTTGCGGAATTAAATACCAGTCGGTTTTGTACATATATCAAACCAGGGGTTTCCAGATTGCGATAATTTGTCAATCATTTTGAATCGCGTGGCCAGCTTGTTGGGCCCTTCGAACCAGGGCCAGTAAGCATGCTCGATTACTGCGGAGAGACGGTTGAAGGTAACGACTTCGGCGGGGTATAAGGCGGACTCCCACAGATAGTTAGCCCGGCCTCCATCGCAGGCGGTGAAGTAGATGAACTGCAGGCCTCGACCGGGCCCGGCTCGTTGCGCGTCGGAGGGCGTATAGATGGATCCCTCTCCGCCCCCAAAGGGTAAAGCAATCCCTCTCAAGCCGCCGCCGTGGGAGCCGACGAAGACGAACCGACCGTGATGGATCGCGCGGTTGAGGCTCTCGCGCGACAGTGGCGCGACGACCACGTGGCCCGCCCCCCAATGTTCTTGCGCGGCCAGTGAAATGCGGTAGAAGCCGAGCGTAAACACCCAGCGGGGCACCCAGGCTATATCGTCGTAGAGCATGTATACCTGCGCCGGCTCCTCATCATTGCGCGTCAACGACACGGAATAAATCGCCATCGGAACAATGCAAACAGTGGCGACCCAGGCGAGCAAGGTGGCGGCAACAGAGAGCCTGACCGGCAGGCGTCGGCTTGCCAATCGGCTCACGACCGGAATCGCGTGATCCGACCCGACGATGGCAAGCAGCAGTCCTACAAGCCAGCCGATCACCCAAATTAGCGCAGACAGACAAAATGCGACGTTACAAGTGAATAGCGGGATGGACTGGTACACTTCGCGCCGGTGCGCTAGCATCCACGACACGCACCCGACATATGCGGCGTACACCACCAGCAATGTCCAGAGCACAAAGAAGAGAGCTAAAGCCTGGCGGATGTGGTGTTTGGCGAGCGAATCGTCGCGCCGCGCGACGATCGGTAACAGAAACGGCGCCAGGCCAAAGTACGATGGGATTGTCAGCCAGCGCCGCTTGGTCATGGGCAAAGTTCCTTCACGTGAAGTGGTTCGGTCACCCAATCCCGGCTTTCTCAGATGAACTCGTCGATGCCAATGTTCGATGGGTTACTTCTGAATGATCCCAACCAGGAGTGCGTTTGCTGCGGGGTAGGGAGAACCGTAAACCGCATCGCGGACTGCCTCCTGTTCCACTTCCCGCCAGCGGTTCGGTAGCCAGTGTCCCCATGCGGGAATCCGCGCCAAGAACCGTTTCTCGGTAAAAGGCAGCCTGTTCTCCCAAAGGGCCTTATCGAGGTTGGGATTTTGCCCCAGGGGGATCGTGGCGAACAATGTGCCGCCGGGTGCGAGATGCCGAACGAGGTTATCCACCACGCGATTGAATTTGGCAGGATCCTTTGGTTTTTCGTCCCAACCCACGTGCTCCAGGGTCGAGACCGCAGCGATGCGATCGAACGTACACCCAAACGATACGGTTTCGGCGTCCTCGTTGATCACACGGCTGCTGCGCTCGTACTTATCGACGACCCGATGACGACAAGGGGAGTAATGGGACAGGACGTTGCCCACCTCCAGCGCACGATCCGGGTCGCAACCCTCCAAGAATCTCAAAGCAATCGGAATCTCCACGGCCCTTTCAACCTTGTAGGCTCTGTTATACCAGTGCCAGAAATAGTGATACCTCTCGTCGCCCAAAGAGAAAGTATCACTTCCAAGGACCCGCTTGCCGATGATGCAGATCGCTTTGTTGGCATAGCGAGTAGTCGCTTTCCGAATTTTTCGTCGCATGCACTCCTCCTCGCGCCTCAAGAATCACGTACCGCACCCGCAGGACTCTATCATAACAATTAGATCGATTCACGGGGAGGATGCCAACCGTTTCTCGTTTTATCCACGATTAGATTACGATGTGCTAATATTTTGCCCGGGCTCGAGAACGGATGTATTTGCATCCGTCGGAGCTTCAACATGGGACTCTGACGCAATCTTTGGCAGTGACCGGATTACGAGCTTTGCTGTCCGCGCTTTGTCAGGGACTTTATGGTGCCGAAGGGGGGACTCGAACCCCCAGCAAGCACAAAATCGGAAGATGCCAAACTCGGACGGGAAGAGTCCGATCCTGGACAGGTGAGGTCGCAAGCAGGACAAGGTAAAGAAGTTACGACTGGGCCTATTGACCAAAGTCGGACAGAAGAGGGCACATCGGTATCACATACCGGATCCACGAAGAACACAATATCAACACAACAGGAACATAATGAGAGCATAACGACTCATGCTGAAACGATTGAGTTGAGTGAGATCATCAATGCGTGGCCCTCCCTGCCGGAGGCGCTCCGGGCTGGGATCGTCGCGATGGTGCACGCTGCTCTGAAAAAGAAAGACTGATTGTGCCGGAGGCGGGGGGGTATCCGGTCCGCTGGAAGGGGGGCATGAGGGGTTTATCGGGCGCGGCGACGGGACTCCTATATCAAAGAGTAGCGCGGATTTTTCACACAAATCTTTGCTTCTGTTTAAGCTGAGCTCTTTATGGCTTTAATCCGACGGATGTCTAGCATAACAAGTCCCGTCAACGCAGTTCCCACCAGCGCGAGTGTGCCCGCCTCGGGGATGGTGGCTTATCCCTAGATCAGGTAGGTTTCGCCGGCGCCATCGAAACCGTCCGGGTCAGCAGCTCTGGCTGCTGCAATGAGTAAATGGTCGATGCCGGCACCGATGACGTCCCCGGAGTTCGAAACGGAGACACCGGCCGGTTGCGGGCTTCGCTACCGTTGAAGAAAATGTCGGCGTTTGCCAAGTCGATGAGGCCCAACAGGGCCGATGCCCCCTTACGGCCGTAAACCAGGTCGGCTTCTCCAGCCCGATCGTTGGCGTTCTTGTCGGCAGCGGATAGGCGTGTCACATGGAATTTA
>JAJDCN010000200.1 GCA_029260815.1 Planctomycetota bacterium | reverse complement strand
CCGCCGACGCCGTATATCATTCCTTCGGCGGCCTACAAAGGCACCGCTTCGAAAGATGGGCTTCGGGTCACCTTGGACATGACGATCGATGTGCTCCAAAAGGATGGCTGGAAGCGAATCCCGATCTTGCCCGCAAACGTTGCGATCGAACAAGTCACCCTCCCGGAAGGATGCTTCCTGAATATCCAAGGCGGGTACTACCAAGTGCTCACGCAGAAGAGCGGCAAGATCGGCCTGTCCGTTCAGTTTGCGGTCGCTGTCGGCGAGAACCGCGGTGTCTTCAGCGGATCGTTTAACCGCGTGGCCTCGGCCGCCGGCACCCTTTCGATGAAGCTGGAGGAAAAGGACGCCAAGCTTACCGTCCAGGGCGCGCAGACTACAAAGACGGACGGCGACACCGTGACCGCCGCCCTTCCTTCTTCCGGCGCCATTGCGATCTCCTGGCAGCGGGCGATCAAGGAAACCCTGGTCGCCGCCAAAATATACGCAGAGTCGCAAACGCTGGTCTCGGTTGCCGAAGGCGTGATCATCGGCCGCCAGAACGTCCGCTTTTCGATTCTGCACAATAAGGTGGATGGATTTTCGTTTCAGTTGCCCAAAGGCGCCAGAGTCCTTTCCGTCACCGGCTCGAACATCCGCGATTGGCGGACCGAAGGCGACGCGCTCAAGATTGACTTAAGCTACCCACACATCGGCGCCTGGAACGCCGTGATCACCACCGAAAAAGCCGTCGGCAAAGACGCGGCCGCGGAAGTGCCCATCCTGAAGGCATCGGGCATCGAGAGAGAAAAAGGGTTTGCCGTCGTCGTGGCCGTCTCCAACGTGGAGATCAATACCGCGTCGATGAAAGGCGCCTCGGCCATCGACGTTCGCGAACTGCCCGCCACCCTGGTCGGCATGACGAACCAACCCATCCTCTTTTCCTATCGCTATGCGTCCAAAGATTTCTCGATTCAGTTGGGCATTCGCAAACATGAAGACGTCGCCGTGCTGCGGACTGCGGTCGATAGCGCCTCGGCCATGATGATCCAAACCGAAGACGGGATTGTTTTGACCAACTTCCTCATGAACGTGCGCAACAGCCGTAACCAGTTCCTCAAGCTGAAACTACCCAAAGACAGCGAGATCTGGTCTTCACTCGTAGCCGGCAAGGCCGTCAATCCGGCGAAGGCGGCGGATGGAACGCTCCTGATTCCGCTGGTGCGCTCCGGCTCCGGCAGCGGACACACCGCGTTTCCCGTAGAGATCACCTACGTGACCCGTGGCGAGACCCTTTCGGTGACGCAGGAAAAGAAACTGAAGCTCGAATTGCCGCGTCTGGTCTCACCCATCACGCAGTATATGGTGACCTTGTACATGCCTCAGGACTTTCGCCTGCCGAAGGATCGCGAGGACTATCACGGGCCGCTCCGGTTCGTTAAGCGCTTTATGTCCCTGTCTGCCGGTCCGCAAAGCGCCCGGACGAGTGCCGAAGACAACGCCGAGCGAATTCGCCAGGTCCAGCAACAGCAGGCCCAACGGGCTGCCGCAAACCAAGGCGTACAAGCCATCAGCGTGAAACTACCGGTGCACGGCAAACCGTATTTCTTTGAAAAGATCCTCGTCCTTGCGGAGGACCTGTGGGTTGAGTTCGAGTACGAATACGAAGGAGACTAACCGCTCCATCGCCGATGATCCTGTCAAGGTGAGATTGGCTCGTGCGCAATCAAACGACGCGCAACCTTTCAGCTTCAAAAGGAGTCTTGCGGATGCGGGGGTGCAAAAGGCGCAGTGATGAGTTCTAACCAAGTGAAGACCGCACTCTACGCGATCTTGCTGGCCTCGGCGCTGGGCGCGTTGTGCCTTGCTTTCGCATTCGGCGAGAGCACGAGGCTTTTGCCCACCGTACAAACCGAGAGCCCTTATCCTCCGAAACCACCGGAGATCGCGCCCAGGGCAGCGTCGGCTGAGGAGTCGATGGAAACGGGCGAACAGGGACAGAAAGAATTAAAACCAGAGGAGTCGGTTCCGAGCAAAGACCTCAACATGCGTCTGCTTCTTGCAGCAAATGATGGAAAAGCAGACTTGGTCCTCGATCTGCTGACCCAAGGAGCGGACATCAATGCGCGAAATACCAGAGGTTGGACACCGCTAATTATTGCTGCCTATGATGGCTTCATAGAAGTTGCAAAAGCACTTCTCGGTTCTGGAGCGGATATTAACGTGGGCGACAAACAAGGCTATACGCCTCTGATGTGGGCCGCGCGACAGCACCACGGTGAGGTTGCCGAACTGCTCCTGGCCAATGGAGCCGATGTTCATGTCTCGTCTCTTGACGGTCTTACCGCGTTGCATTTTGCAGCCCAAAGAGGCGATGTGGACGTGATCGGAATAATCCTTGATGCTGGAGGAGATGTCAACGCCGCAGGCGGCGAAAACACTATAAACCGAACACCGCTGCACCTGGCCGCAACCCGAAACAATGCCAAGGCGGTGGAACTGCTCCTTGCACACGGGGCCGATCCCAACGCCCCCGATTCGAGCAAGTTGACTCCCTTGCATTGGGCTTCAAAGTCAGCGAACCACGATGCAGTCGTCAAAATTCTCATTGCTGGCGGGGCATCGGTGGACGCTAGAGAAGGCTACGGTATTGCCCCGTTGGCCTATGCGGCACGTTGGAATATCGTTTCCTCAATGCAGATTCTTATGTCGTTTGGTGCCGACGTCAACGCCAGGGACGACTACGATACAACAGCTCTACATTACGCTGCGCATAAGGGTTCTCTGGAAGCAGTCAAACTACTTCTGGAGAACGGGGCGAAGGTAAATGTGAAGGCGAAAAAGATGTTTGTGTATAGAGCATCGATTGATAAACGAAGAGACTGGACGCCCCTGCGCGTAGCGGCCTCACGGGGCCACCAAAAGGTGGTTGATCTTCTCTTGCGGCATGGGGCTACGAAGTAACAAGCCTTCGCACCTGCTTCTCAACCGCACAATGACCTGTAGCAATTGTCGACGCAGAAGCGCGCCACGCTCTCAATCTTCGTCACGCTGGACGAGGATGGTTTGGTAGGCGATGCCGGCTGGCGGAATTGTGAAGCCCACGAGCGCCACGCCATGGCCGGGTACACGCAGCTCTCCACGAAATTCTTGCGCGGGAAGTGGAAAGGTCAACTCCCCCCGGGCATCGGTCTTTTGGGAGCCGCGCACCTGTCCGAACAACACCAAGGAACATTCGGCATTTGCTACCGGTTTGTGATTCATCACATTGAGCACCCGCAACTGGACTCGACCGACTCGGCGAACATGGACTACTAGGCTCGCCCCCACGCGGATATCGCGACCCTCCCAAACGCCCTGTATTCTGTCATACACTCCCTTGTTCGTGGTCACCACGACTTTGTACGGAACGTCGGCGGCGAGGCCATGCAGGTCAAACCATCCATTCGACCAAACCCTGCCTTTGACCCGTTGGCCGTTGCCGATGGCGACTACCTCTGCTTGGGCATCCGGCGTGCCGTTCTCATCCAGGATCCACCCATTGATTTCGTCATCCTGCGCCATCGCGCGCACGTCCCAATTCACCCACGGTTTTCGGGGCAGAATGATGCGGAGCGGATGCGCGCGCGGCAACACGACTTTGGAGCGCCGCACGGTGTTGTAACCTTTCGGTTCCACCCACAAGGTGTACCTCACGTTGGCACGAAAGCCGCTCAGGGCAAACGTTCCATCGGGGCACGTATGGGTTTGGCCTTCATCGTAGTTTTCCCACGGATGCTTGAGGCGAATCGACGTTCCGGCGAGCGGGGTTCCGTCGTCCCACAATACACGACCGGTTACCGTCTGACCGCGGCGGACGAAAAAAGTCTTTTCTATTTCGCCCGCAGGCGGAATAGAAAAGGAAACCGGCAAAAGGAGATAGTCCGCGACCTTTAAGTGGCCTTTCCAGTCACCCCCACGACCGTGGAAAGTCGTGAATCCTTTTTCTTTCGTCGTGCTTACGAAGCCAGTCGACGATCCCCAGGGTGTCGGTTCTAATCGGCACGGGGCGCCGAGCACGGGGCGCTCGGTGCCTTCTTCAAAAACGCGGAATTTCAAGCGTCCGGATCGTAACAGGCGAATGACCAGGTCGGACCCGGCAGGAACGTTGCTCCTCTGGTTGTGGGCGCCCTTCTTGCGGTAGAAACCGGTGTCCGCCGAGACCCACAGCCTGTGATACGTGCCGCCGGGTTTTAACCCGGTGAAGTGGAACCACCCGTCTAAGTCGGATTCGGTCCTCTCGCTGATTTGATTCCCGCTCAACTGCACCCAAGCACCGCCAAAGGGCTTGCCCTGCTCGTCCAGCACCCGGCCGCGAATCTCGTCGGGTGCGACCGGCCGGGTGGGATCGACCGGAGTGGAGCAGCCGGCCAACAGGATCATCGCGACGAATGCGACCTTCCAGGTGGAATCGCACATGACACAGACCCTCCGCAAAACCGAGATCTCCCTTGATGCACAACACCCACAAGCAAGGTGTGCTGTTGCTATCATTCTATCATATTTCGGTCCAGCACAGGCTCTTCTCTAGTCCCATTGCCCTGTAAGGTCCTTGACTTTGATGGAGCGACGTTTCACTATAATAAATGGAAAGGCAAAGGACCCCACGCCCGAAAGAGCTGGGCATGAAAGGCGTATGGAAAATGGGAGCGATTGCAATGATCCGGGAAAAGGCGATACTATTGATCCTGATGGCATCCTGCGCATGCGCCGGCGAAGCGGGCCAGGAGGGGCGTTCGGCCGACGGATCTTCGACCGGGCCGGAACAGGTGAGCGAAGCGCAAGAACTCGGAGCCGAGTGGGAGCGAAGTCAGCGCGAAGCGGGGAAGCAACTGAAGCTGGACAGGTTCCGGCAAATGCTGCAGGTCGCCACGAGCGAACGGGCGCAGGTTTACAGCGATTACGAGGAGATGATTCAAGACATCAAAGACGCGTTTGACCACGTGGAGACCCAGATGATTGCGTCCGTCGCGCCGCGCAAAGAGGAATCCGTCAAGGCGAAGGCTTTCATGCAAAAGCTTTTGGCGACCGCAAAGAAGGCCGCTGCGGATGGTTTTCTGGAGCCGTTGACGAGCCGGCTCGAGACAACGATTCAAAGAATCGAAAGCGATGACGACTGGAACTGGGAATGGGAATGATCCTGCGAGGAACTGGTAAGGCAAAGTCAACAGGTGTGAAGGGAGAGTCGATGAGGATGAAGAGCTGGATAGGAAAACTCGTGCTTGGAATGATTGTGTGCCTGTGGGGTTTTTCGGGTTGTCAGTCGGGAGTCATGCAGAAGCCGGTGGTCGAATCGGTGTCCAAGTCCGTAGCCGCCAAGCCGGTCGATCCTCATCCGATTGTCATCCATGAAGGCGACCGCCGAATCCGCCACGACTTCGAAGAGTGGTCCGTTTGGGCTGAAGGCGAGACGCCCGACAAAACTTCGGCAACGGCAAAAGTCTACAGCGACCCCGAGGCCAGCGCCAAGCAAGTGGGCGGGCTCGTCTTCCAGGAAGTGGACGCCGACACCGATCGGCAACAAGCTTCCTACCGATTCTACATCAGCTCCACGTTCTTCCGATACGGTTACGATGTGTTCGTCCGATACGCGACCAAAGACATGGGCATCGACTGCGAATTCATCTACCAGGAAGGAACCAAGTACGAAGGACCCAAACCGCCCATCACGCTCAAGCGCACAACGATGAAGCCCACGACGAACTGGCGCGGTACCTACCGCTGGGAACGGCTCGGCCGCATCAACACCACCCGCGGCTGGCACCGGCTCATCGTCAAGTCCACCGGTGGCTCCATCAACATTGACGCCTTTGCCATCGCGACCCACGGGGCCTACGTGACCGACGGTCGCGCCGACCGGGACATCGCCGACAAGAATGCCGGCATCTATACCGCAGGCGGCGTGTCCCTAGGCGGGATTGGCGCGGGAAAGTTCGAGCTGTGCCGCGACGGCAAGATCCGCAACCTGGTGACCAACAACAACTGGGACGCACCCCTCAACGAACTCAATGGCTCATTCTTCGCCGCATGGTCGAAGCCCTCGGGTGGTGGGGCGTCTGAGTCGGTGTTGCGCGCACTGGTGCTGCGCAGCGAATACGATTTGCCACCGGTCGTAGGGATTGACTACGACCCGCGGTTTCCCACGGTCGGAATGAAGTTCAACGATCCGGCCCTTCCGGTGGAAGTAAGTCTGGAGGCCTTCTCCCCCCTGGTGCCGAACAACGTTAAGGACTCCGCTCTGCCGGTGGCCGTGTTCGCCTTCACACTCGCCAACCCGTCCACCGTGCCGCAGGAAACGTCGCTGGCCTTTTCCTGGGAAAACATCGTGGGCCTGGGCGCCTGGGGCGATCCGCGGCGTTACTTTTTCTGGGACGATCGGGACGGTAACCATCAACAGTTCGTCGCCACCGATGGCATGAAGGGCATTCTATTCAAGAACCGAAAATCCCGCAGCCCGCTGGCAGACGGCGACTACACAGTAGCCTGCCTGGAGCAGCCCGGCGTCGAAGTCACCTACAACCTGCAGTGGGACCTCAAAGGCGACGGCCGTGACGGCTGGGAATCGTTCGCCAAGGCCGGACGACTCGAAGACAATCGCACGAAAGCAAAGGGCAACCCGGGCGCGGCCATCCTGGCGGCGACCACGACCTTGAAGCCCGGCGAACGGCGCACCGTCCGTTTCGTCCTGGCGTGGGACATGCCGCACCTGATCTCCGCGCGCGGCCGCACCTACGGTCACGCGCACAACAACCACTTCCAAGGCTCCTGGGCGGTCGCAGAGTACGCGATGAAAAATCATGAGCGGCTGCACGCGGGTACCACCCTGGTGCAAAAACATCTGGCCGCCTCCAACCTGCCGCGGTGGTTTGTGCGCCGACTGCTCAACGACGGCTTTCCGATCTACGCCAATACCTGGCTGACGAAGGACGACAAGTTCTCCGTGAACGAGTCGCCGAACAATATGAACGGCTGCATGGGAACGATGGACCAGCGGTTCGTCTCGGGCACCTGGAGCGCCATGTTCTTCCCTGTGTTGGACAAAAACGAACTGGACCTGTTCGGCATCTCTCAGTCGAAAAAGACCGGCGCGATCCCGCACGACCTGGGGCACTCCCACTTGGATAAGCACACCGCCGGAACCGGCGGCGGAGACTGGCCGGACCTGACGCTCGCGTTCACCCTGCAGTGCTACCGGCAATATCTGTGGAGGGCGGACGAAAAATTCATCGCGCGCATGTATCCGCGGATGAAGCGGGCTATGGACTACTGCATCACGGTCTTGGACAAAGACGGCAACGGAATCCCCAACGTGCGTGGCGGCCTGCTGGGCACCACCTACGACGACCAATGGTCCTACGGCACCGTAGACTTTATTGGATCGCAGACCTTGACGGCGCTGCTGGCGATGGAGGACCTGGCCAACCGGCGCGGCGATCCGGAATACGCGAAGTTGTGCCGCGCGCGGTTTGACAAGGCGCGCAAAAGCTTCGAGGACGAATTGTGGAACGGAACCTACTACCGCCATTTTCGCGAGATCAAGCCCCGCGTCGTCAAAGGCGTCGAACAGCCGCTGGAGGTTTCCGAAGGGTGCCATCTGGCCCAGTTGGCTGGCCAGTGGTTCGCCGATTCGGTGGACCTGGGCCCGATCCAGGATATCGACAAGATGGACACCGCGGTGGCCACGATGATGCGCCTCAACGGCAACCAGAAGTGGTGGGTCCCGCCGGACCACGTCAACGCCCGGGGAGAGCTCGATTTTGAACACACGGTGAGCTGGGTACTCTTCGCCGAGGCCTACTTGTGTTCGCTGGCTTTCCAACATGGTCACCCGGACGACGGCTTTCGCGTGATGGAAAACATCCACAAGACGATCGAACGGGAAGGCAACGATCCGTTTGACGTGCGCCTGATGTATCGTCCCACCGACGGCGGGGCCGCCTGGGGCCGGTGGTACATGACCGCGGCATCCAGTTGGAACGTCCTGCGCGCGCTGGAAGGCTTCACCGTCGATTTGCCGCGCAAAAAACTTGGGTTGTCGGTGTCCCTGCCCAAATCCTTCGACGGCAAGCTGAGTGCGCCCCTGTTTTCGCCCACGTTCTGGGCCTGGCTGGACTACGCGGAGGCGACCAAAGACGGGCAGACAGAACGTGCGTTTGAATTAAGATGGCTGGAAGGCTCCCCGTCCAAAGCCGTCGCGTTCGAGGCGTTAACCTTTGCGCTGCCGCGCTCGGCCAAACAGATCAAGATAGAGATCGATGGCAAGCCTGTCACGGTTACAACGTTCGACGCGGCCACGGGCCGGCTGGTGGTCCATCACACCGTGCGCCTGGCCGAAGGAAGCAAGACCACGATCCAACTGCAGTATAACCCATAGCTCCAATTGCCGGCCCCGGCCATCACTCGAACTGATTTCGGTTTCAACTGCGACAGTGGGGGCGGTGGGAATGTTTGGCATGGAGGTGTTCGCTACAGGAAAACCGTGAATCAAATCACGGCATAGCTTTTTCTGCTTTCTCCAACAGCTCTGCCACTGCCATCTGACCGTGTTGCTCTGCAACCTCTCGGGGGCTCATCGAGTCGCTGTCTCTGCGCGCGTACGGGTAGGCACCGGAGGAAAGAAGCAGTTGAGCCATCTCCAGGTGGCCGAATTCCGCGGCGAGGTGGAGCGCCGAGTGGCCGTCGGTGGTGTTGGCGTCCACATCCACGCCAATTGCAAGCAGTTGTTTGACGATAGCCACGGAATTGGCCGCAGCGGCGTCATGGATCGGCAGCCAGCCGTTTGCGTCGCCCGGCCAGGCCAGAGTAGGGCAGGTCTCCAACAGTTTGGCAACCAATGTCCAGTCGAGTTGCGTAAGAGCATTCTGGAACAGATTAACACCCGCCAAGGGGTTCGCGCCCAAAAGGCTCTTGGCCTGGTCCCAGTTCTTCGCGGCCAGCGCCTTACTGATCTCTGTGATCTCTTCGTGCGAGGCTTCGCTTTCCGCGCCGCGCCTGCGCAGGAAGGCACTCATTTTTTCTTTGTCAGAAGCAAACGAATCTCGAGTGTCGAAAAATACGCCACCCGTGAACGCGTGTTGTTTGGGAAGGAAGCGTTCTATACGTACCCATTCGTCTTTGGCAGACCTCTCCATGTACGCGCTGGATTTCCCCGGAAGCAAGGATGCCAGAGGTGTGAATCCTTCGACGTTCAGAGTGTTGAGCTCGGCGCCATGGCGGATCAGGAGCTTCACCAATTCCGACTCATCGCGATAGTAGCGGAGCGCGCCATGCAGCGGCGTAGCTCCATGTCCATCACGGGCATTGACATCCGCACCTTTGTCCAGCAATCTCTTCGCAATGGCAAGGTGCCGCCGCTCTATCGCCAAATGCAAAGGCGAGGGCCCGCCGTGATTTAGAGGGTTCACCCTCGCTCCGTGAGCCAGCAACAGCTCCACCATCTCCTCATGGCCGTGATGGATGGCGTGCCACAGCGGGGCGGGCGCGTGGGATTCCTGCCAGGACCCAAAGCCGGTCGCTCGGCTAAACGTGCGCCACCCTATAACCGTGGTTCTTGCTGGGCCTTTATTCGGGTCGGCACCCTTTGCAAGTAACAGTTTTGCGGTTTTCAGGTCTTCGTGGAAGACGGCAGAACTGAGGAGGGGGTACCCGCGTTGGGTCTGGATCTTCACGTCAGCCCCCTTGGCAATCAGTAGTTGCGCAGTGTCGGGGTGGTGCCGGCCAACTGCGTAGTGGAGGGGTGTTGCTCCGTACTGGTCCTGCGCGTCGAGCTTGGCTCCTTTTTCAAGCAAGTAGGCGGCCACCTCCACATGCGCCGCCTGGTGCAGCGGTGTCTGGCCTCGACCACCGACGACGTTGATCTTTGCTCCATGGGCCATGAGCAGTTCCGCCACCTTTCGCGTGGCGGCGTCGTGCAACGGCGTCAAGCCCGAAATGTCGCCTTTGTTAACGTCTTCCTTATGGGCGATCAGAAGCTTTGCCACGTTGACATGGCCCTGCGAAGCAGCCAGGTGAAGCGGTGTCTTCTTGCTGGAGGTGCCTTGGGCTTCGATGTCCGCACCCCGCTTCAGGAAAAGGAGCACCAGCCGCTCGCTGCCGGCCAGGACGGCCAGGTGCAGAGGGTTTCTTTTCCAACCATCCGTGATCCGCGTGTCGGCGCCCGCAGCCAGGAGTTGTTGGACAACGTCGAGCTGATCCCAGAGAATCGCCATGTGCAGCGGTGTCAGATGGCGAGTATTCTCGCGAGGGTCGATCTTGGCGCCGGCCTTTAGCAGAACGGCGACCACCTCGGAATGGCCCCACTTGGCCGCGATGTGCAGCGGCGTGTTGCCGAACTTGCGCCCGTTGTTGGCTGTCGCCTCCCAGTCAGGGCGCTCGATGTCCGCGCCGGCGGCGAGCAGCAGCTTGACCAAATCCGCGCGACCTTCCATGGCCGCCCAGTGAAGTACCGTTCGTTGCTTGCGCCCTTTCTTCTGCGTGACCAGCTTCGGTTGCTTCTTCAGAACCTCTTCAGCGGCTTTCAGGTCGCTGGCGTCGAGTGCTTGCAGGACCGGTACAAGGTCTTCGAACATCGGTTGGTGCCACCCGCCGCGGCTGCGAAGCAGCAGTGCCATCTTTTTATCACGGAAAATTGAAAAGGGCGTGAAGTCCTCGCTATTGATCGTGTTGACTTTGGCCCCTGCATTCAGGAGCATCTTGGCCATTTCCATGTTGCCCCAACCAGTGGCAACATGGAGGGCGGTTCCGCCGCCAGCGCCGATATTGGGATCGGCGCCTTTTGCCAGTAAGAACCGGACTAGATCGATCCTATTGGATTTGGCTGCCTCGACCAGACAGTAGGTTCCGGAAGTGTTGCCGCTTGCGCTTGCCAGGCGAGCGTCGGCTTCCACGAGTTTTCGAGCGCGGCTATAGTCTTTGGCGCGGAATGCGCGGAAGAGGTCTTCGATCTGCTGTTGGGTAACAGCGGGTTTCTTGTTACGATTGGGCTTCGGGGCAGTGGCTTCTTCCGCGTGGCTGATGGCGGACAGGGTAAGCATCCCGCCGATCATTGCCGCGAAGAGCCTCGTGGTCGCAGGTCTCATGAGGTTTCTCCTTGTGCGGCCTTGGATCGGATCATCGAGTCCTGCAAGGACTCATCGACATTTCCCCATTTGACGCTTCAAAGACGAGAGCCTCACTCCCACAGACCCCAGGATACGCCTGGCTCCAATGAGATTCAAGAGCAATTACGTGGATTCGACTTTTTCGTATCCGTTTTGCAGCAGGCGCCAGTCTGTGCAGTCGGCGCATAGGGTTCCTTCGGCAATCCGGCCCTGCACGTGGGCGGCACGGAGGGCGTTCATGGTCTCGGAGTTCCAGATGGCTTCCAGGGATTGGTCGTTGAGATTGCCCAAGGCTCCTTTGCCGTCGTAATCCATGGAGCACAAGGCAACGTCTCCGTTCCACAAGACGAGCCCGCTGAGCCACAAGGCGGGGCACGGCGGCCGGTTCGGTTCGTTGGGCGCCGGGGCGGGGGCCGGGATGGCGCCGGCAAAGGTGTGGACGTCGATGGCCATGACAAAGTCTTGTTCCTGCAGGTAAGATGCCCACATCTCGGTGATCTTCGGCCAGTCGCGCCGGTTCTCCGGTGTGTTCATAAACGAAAGGGTTACGATGGGCGATGGGCTGTCCATCTTACGGCGCACGTCGAAAAATCCGCGTGCGCCGGCGACCACTTTGTCGAACCGATCGTCGGCGCGAAGGCGTTTGTAGCCTTCTGCATCGAGCGCATCGATGGACATCTCCAACCGGTCCAGTCCGGTCTCGATAAGCTTGCGGCTTGTTTCCTTGGTTAGCAGCAGGACGTTGGTGGACATACCAATGCTGGGAATTCCCGCCTTCTTCGCGTAGCGGAGCATATCGAAGATTCCCGAGTGGAGCAGCGGATCGCCCATGTAGTGCATCCAGAGGCGAGTTCCCTGCGCGGCACACTCGTCGACCAGCCGCTGAAATAGATCCAACGACATCTCCCCGTGCTTGCGCGTCATGTCGTCGCGCGGACAGAAGACGCAGTGGAGTTGGCAGGCGGAGGTGACTTCTATATTGAGCATCTCGGGCATACGGGTGACATTGTTGAGGGTTAAGGCTTTGGGTTCCACTTGGCTAGGCTCCTGTTTTACGCGCTCGTGCTCCTCGGTTTGGGTCTGTTGCCCTATCAGGATCGCTAAACTGTCGGGACCACAACAAAACATCAAGTCAATGATCGACAGATGCGGTATGAAACCCTCTCCCATCTGCGGGTAGGCCGGATGGCTGTAGTTTTGGAAGTTGATCCGGATGCCGTGCTTCGCCAGCTTGTCAATGTCCGTGATCTCTTCCCCGGCGGCTCCTTCATAGAACTCGTCGCTGCCCAGGCTCTGGCATAAAAAAATCACACGGTCGGTCCGGTCCGGATTTCCATCGTGCGTCTGCAAATACTTTTCTTCGAGTTGGTGCTCGGAGGACAAAAGAATCTCGGTGGTAATACCCAACTGCTTCGCACAGAATCGAATAATCTCCGCATCCAACTCCGCCAGCCATTCCCACTGTTTGCGATACAGCTGGTCGAAGAAGTCGGCATACCGGTCGAAGAAGGGAGCCTTGCGGTAGTTTAAAAAGATCGCCTCCCGGTGTATGCGAGACCACGGGCTGTTGTTATCGATGCGCACATCGCAGATTCTCTGGGGCCCGCGCCCGGTTGTTAATGCCGGGACCGTCAGGAGGAATTTTTCCTGACCTATACGGATGTAGTTTCGAGCGCGCCAGGAGCGCCGGGTATACTGCAATTCGTCGTGAATCACAAATTGGTCAACATGATTCATTTGCTCGAAAAATCCGAGCCAGGGCAGATAGCCCGGTTGTAAGATCCCCAGTATCATGCCGAACCCCTTGCCATGCAGTACTCTTCAAGGCCCTCCTGCAAGGTGTATTGCGGGTGGTACCCCAGTTCTCGCCGGGCTTTGGCGATATCGAGCTGGAAGTGTATCCCGTCGTCCGTGCGACTGGTGTCATAGGTGATGGATGCCGCGTCGGCGCCCACCACCTGCGCGACGGTCTGGGCCAATTGTTCCATTCGGGTGCCGACACCCGAACCAATATTGAAGATGTCGCAACTTTCCGCTGAAAGCGCCAGCAGGTTGGCGGCAACCACGTCCTTGACGTACACGAAGTCTTGCGTCCTTTCGCCCGCTCCGAAAAGAATCAAGGGTTCCCCAGAGGCCGCGCGCTGCAAGAACAACGGTAAGACGGTGTGCGGTCGCTGTCCCGGCCCATAGACCGAGGCGTAGCGCAAACACGCGATGCTTAGTCCGTATGCCTTGTGATAGCGTTGGCACAAATTTTCTGCGGCAACTTTGCTGACCGCATAGAAGCTGTCGGGTCGCAACGGCGCCTGTTCGGAGACGGGGAGCGAATCCGGGGCGCCATAGACCGCAATCGAGGACGAATAGATCAGCCGCCGGACCTGGCGGGTGCGGCAATATTCCAGGATGTTGGCAGTGCCCAGGGTGTTGACGCGGATGCACTGCGTCGCGTCGTCCGGGGCTTCCTCCCGTGGCGAGAGGATCGCCAAATGGAACACGGCATCCACGCTGTGCGGGAGAAGGCTGAGACTGGATGCATCGGCAAGGTCTGCGTGGATCGTGTGGACACGGTCGGATAGGTCGGAGGGGAGCGTGTGCGTATGCACCACCGCGGTTACGTCGTGGCCTTGTGTCAAGAGCGCCCGAACCAAATGCGTTCCAATAAATCCTGCTGCGCCGGTGACGAGAATCACGCCTTGTTCCTCAAGGACTTCGACCGTAACGACTTAAAAAAATGGCACTGGAAGCAACCGTCGGGCGGGATCGACCGCAATGCCCCGAGGAGTCTGCAAGGACTCGAGTACAGGCAATGCTCAATGGGTTCCATCGCTGCTCCAATAATCCTATAGTATAGCCAAATTGCGTTAAAACGTCAAGGGTTACGGGCCATTCAAGCGACTGCGCGGTCGTCCAAGCATCGAGGTGGTCGCAAGCGTCAAATTGAAATTATCGGCATTTTATGGTATCCTAGTTGCTTAACGGTCCGCTTCCGTGTTCAAATACAACCTGCCTTGGTGACGCCGAGATGCAAGTTCAAACAGCCCCCGTCCAATCCAGCAGGATCAAGGATTGGAAACCGACCGTCACCCTGGTCGCCCTCTACAACGTTCATGCCATTGGCGCCCGCAGCATCCAGGCCTATCTCGCGCGCAAGGGCTACCCGGTCAACCTGATCTGCTTTAAGCACATGGATCTCAACGATGCCGAGCTCCCCACGCGCACCGAAGTCGACCTCTTACTGGATCTGATCGATCAGTTGGATACGGATGTGATCGGATTAAGCCTCAACTGGTCGGCTATCGCCGGGGTTGCCGAATACCTTTACAAACAGATGCGTGCGCGCTTTGACGTGCCGATCCTGGTGGGTGGCGTGAATGCGATCATGGATTCGGAGCGCACCGCCGCGTGGAGCGATCTGACTTGCGTGGGCGAGGGCGAGCTGTCCATGGTGGACTATCTGGAGCGCTACCGGACGGGGCAGCCGGTGGACCCTGTCGCCGACCTGTGGATTCGATCCGACAACGGGGCGATGACGCGAAACGAAAAGAGTTCGCCCCTGCCCAACCTGGATAGCTTTGGCATTCCTTCCTACGACGACGACACGCAGTTTTTCATCGATCACAACCGGGTTATTCCAGGCGATGCGCGGCGTCAGGCGCCCGGCGTACTGTTTACCATCGCCTCGCGCGGGTGTCCCATGCAGTGCACGTTTTGCTCGTCGCCAACCATGCGGCGCGGGTACTTTCAGAAGGGGGCTTTTCTGCGCTACAAGAGCGTGACGAATCTGATGAAAGAACTCCACATGGCGCGCGAGGCCCTGGGAAAAGACCTGCGTTTCATCGATTTCTCTGACGACATCTTCGGACTCAATCCCAACTGGCTGGAAGAATTTGCCCAGGTGTATCCCAAAGAGATCGGACTTCCTTTCACCTGTTTTCAGTTCCCCACGACCGCGACCGAAAACGTCATCCGGCTGCTGCAAAAGGCCGGCGTGGCCCATGTTCGAATCGGATTGCAGAGCGGTTCGGAGCGGGTCCGCCGAGAGATCTTCAAGCGGCAGGATACCAACCGTCAGATCGCCCAAGCCGCTGAGACCTGTGCCCGATACGGCGTTCGGCTGAACTTCGACATCATCACCGACAACCCGTGGGAGACCGACGTAGATCGGCGCGAGACTCTCCAGTTGATGCTGGAGCTCCAAAAGGGGTACAGCCTGCATATGTTCAACCTCACTTATTATCCGGGCACGGAATTGACACGCCGGGCTTTGGAGGAGGGAATTACCGAGGAGCCTTTCGCGTTTGAACGGGCGCGCATTCGCGAATCGCTTGCGCAGGGCGCGCCGGAAGAGACGCACCGGATCGAACAGGCTCAGTTCCGCACGTTGTCCCTTGGAGAAAATTATTGGCGTTCGTTGATCGCCCTGGCCGGCCGAAAGGGCGTACCCCGGGCGCTGGTTCGTCTACTCGCACGGATGGTGTGGTTGCGCAGCTTTCCCCGCCCCTTAATTGTTTTTTCGATGTTTGTCACCTTCTTAAGCCACGCGCGCAGAGGCGCCCATATGTTGTTCAGCGGGCAGGTGTCTCTGGCGATGTTTGGAAAACTGGCTCGCATGGTCTTGATCAATCGTGACACATACAGGTAAGTGGACAAAACCACTTCTAAATAGATGAGCAGCACCGTAAAAACACAGCATCCCACGCCGCTGAATCGCGGGAGTCAAC
>JAJDCN010000199.1 GCA_029260815.1 Planctomycetota bacterium | reverse complement strand
CGATGGTGACCGGCGGGGCGGGCTTTATCGGAAGCCACCTGGTGGAAGATCTGCTGTCCGAGGGGCTCGAGGTCATCAGCGTCGACAACTATCTGTCCGGGAAGAAGGAGAACCTCGCCCCGTTTCACGACTATAAGACTTTTACCGAAGTCAACTGCGATGTAACCGATTACGAACAGCTCAAGCGGCACTTCGAAGGCGTGGACATCGTCTTTCATGAAGCCGCTTCCAAAAAGACCGTTTGTCTCAACGACCCGCGCCGCGATCTGGAAATTAACGCCAAAGGGGCCTTCAACATCTTGGAGCTGGCCCGTGACTTCGGAGTAAATAAGGTGGTACACGCCTCGACCGGCTCCGTATATGGGGAGGCGCAATATCATCCGCAAGACGAAAACCACCCGCTGAACCCGACCTCCTATTATGGCGTCAGCAAGCTTGCGGGCGAGCGCTATGCCAAAGCTTTCTGCCACCTGTACGGCGTAGACGTCACGATCCTGCGCTATTTTCACGTCTATGGGCCGCGTCAGGATTCCAGCGAGGTGGGTGGCGTCGTTTCCATCTTCGGTCGCCGGGCGCTGGGAGATCTTCCGCTGATTATCTTTGGCGACGGAACGCAGCAGCGCTCGTTTACCTACGTCAAGGACTTGGTTACGATCAACAAACGGGTCGCACTGTCGGATGGCACCCGCGGCGAGGTCTATAATTGCGCATCGGGTATCAAGGTCACCATCCAGGAATTGGCGGATCAGGTGCTGGAAGTCCTGGGCAAAGGACACCTGCCAATCGAGTATGCAGATTGGACACCGGGGGACATCAAGGTTTTTGACGTCGACAACAGTAAGATCCGAGCACTTGGGTTTGCGTTCAACACTGACTTCAAGAAGGGCTTGGAGATCACCCTGGAGTCTCTAAAAGACTGGATGCGCATCAAAGGGTAGCCAATGCTGAAGGACAAAACCATTGGGGTGGTTATCCCCGCCTACAACGAAGAGCGGCTGATCGAGAAAACTCTAACGACCATGCCCGACTACGTCGATACTCTGATCGTCGTAAACGACGGAAGCTCCGACGGAACCCTGGAGAAGGTCCAAGACCTGGGCCGATCCGACGCACGAATTGTTTTGGTCCACCACGAAATCAATCAAGGACTCGGCCAATCGCTGATCGATGGCTATCTAAAGAGCCGGGAGCTGAAGCTGGACATCACCGCCGTCATGGCCGGAGATGCGCAGATGAGCCCAGACGACCTCGCGGCGGTTCTGGCTCCGATTTTAGACGGACGGGCGGACTACGCAAAGGGCAACCGATTGCTGACGAATGATGTGGCCAAACATATGCCACTGCACCGAGTTGTGGGCAATTCCGGCCTCACCTTCTTGACAAAATTTGCCACTGGTTATTGGCACGTGATCGACCCGCAATGTGGATACACGGCAATTTCCAATGTGGCGCTGACTGCGATCCCTATCGAGCGGATGATCAAAGGGTACGGGTACAATGCGGACATTTTAAACATGCTGAACATCCAGAATTACGCCGTGGCGGATGTGGAGGTTCGCCCGGTGTACGGCGACGAACAGAGCAAGATCAAGCTTTGGAAATACATCCCGCGCGTCTCGTGGTTGCTGGTACAGCTCTTTTCCCGGCGGCTTCTGCACAAATATATGATTCGCAACTTCAACCCCTTGTGTCTTTCATACCTGTGCGGACTGTTTCTATTCTTCTTCGGCTCGATTCCGTTTGGCATCCGTCTCTTTTATATGTACGCAACCTATTCGGAATTCCCGCAAACGACCTTTTTGTGCATGATGTTCCTTACAATTGCAAGCCTCCAAATTCTTTTGTCCGCAATACAGTACGACATGGAAGACAATCGCCACCTGTGCATCCACAGCCACTCTCAAAAAAGGCCTCAATAATCGGAGACAAACCGTGGCATCCAGCGGGAAATCGATTTCTGACGTGACGATCGGCGACTACCTGATTCACGGGGTTTATTTCCTGTGCTACGGTTTTGTCAAATACCTCCCCTCTCCTATTGGAGATTGGCTGCGGCACCTTGTCATTAAGCCTTTTATTCAATCGATGCGAAAGGTGCGTATCTATGAAGGCGTGACCCTTTGGTACCCCTATCGGATTCGCATCGGCACCGATGTGACCCTCAATGAGTGGGTCTATGTTTCCGGCTATGGTGAAGTCGTGATCGGAAACGGGGTTCGGATTGGCCATCGGACCAGCATTCTCAGTTCCGATCACGTCATCGACGATCCAACAACACCGATCCACAAGCAAGGGCTTGTCGGGGGCAAAGTGACAATCGGGAATGACGTCTACATCGGGTGCAACGCAACCATTATGCGCGGCGTGTCCATTGGGGAGGGAGCGGTCATTGCCGCGGGAGCCGTCGTAACAAGTGCCGTTGCCCCCTATACCATTGTCGGCGGCGTTCCAGCCAAGGTCCTGGGCACGCGCGGCGAACAAGAACAGCCGAACTGACGGGCCGATCATGCTCAAAAGCCTTCGACGCTCTCTTCTGCAAGGAAAGCTACAGCAAGATGTCTTGTGGAATTTCTGCGCCCTGGGGATCATGGGGGCCAGCGGTGTTGCACTGAGCGTTTTAATCGGCCTCTTTTATGACGAGGCGACGCTGGGTGTTTTTAACCAGGTCTTTGCTGCATATATCTTCTTCTCACAGCTTGCCACCGGTGGAATTCACCTATCCGTCTTGCGCTCCGTCGCTCAACACAGTACGGATCGGGAGCAATCCAGAGGCATCATTCTCGCAGCGGTCTTGATCACGGCGTTCCTCTCGCTCGGAATGTCGCTCCTGTTCTGGAACACCCGCACATGGATCGGCACCGACCTTCTGGGCAGTGACGGGGTCGCAATCGGCATCGCCTGGGCCACTCCGGGCCTGTTTTTTTTCGCGATCAACAAGATCCTTTTGGGCGCGCTAAACGGCTTTCGGTCCATGAAATTATACGCCTTTTGCATGGCCTCCCGACCGCTCTTTCTCATCGCCTCCCTCCTTTGCGCCGCTCGATGGAATTGCACTGGCGATCGGCTACCTTTGGTGTTTTCCGTTGCAGAAACGCTTTTGTTTGTCGTTCTTATAGCGTCGATTATAAAGCGCTTAGCCCCCTTCTCTTTGGCTGGGGTGGGGCAATGGGCAGCCAAGCATTTGAACTTTGGGCTGAAGAGCTTTCTCAGTGGCGCTTTGCTAGAGCTCAATACCCGGGTAGATATTTTGATGCTCGGTTACTTTACGACCGATGACAGCCTTGTAGGCATTTACAGTTTTGCAGCCATGCTGGCGGAAGGGATCTATCAATTACCGATCGTATTACGAACGAATTTCAACCCCATCCTGGCCCGACAACTGCATGACGGACAGATCGAGGAGCTTGGCCACC
>JAJDCN010000198.1 GCA_029260815.1 Planctomycetota bacterium | reverse complement strand
TGATCATCCTCGGTTTTATTGTTGCCGCAGCCGTCTGGTTTGCAACGGGCGCTTTGTACAAGCGTTTTCGCGGGGATTTTAAACGTAAGATCATCGCGAAGATCGTTGCTTTTGTGGATCCAGCACTCGCCTACGATGCAGACCGTTGTATTCCGGAAGAGATCTACCAACTAAGCGGCATTTTTCAACACGACGTGGATCGATACACTGGGGATGATCGCGTCAGCGGAAACATCGACAAGACGGATATCGTGTTCTCCGAGATCCATTCCGAGTACAAGACGGTCCATACAGACTCCAAGGGCCGCACACATACCGAATGGCACACTATTTTCAAGGGCCTGTTCTTCTCCGCCGACTTCAACAAGCATTTCCGCGGAACCACCTATGTCCTGCCGGACGTGGCTGAAAGCTTGTTCGGATTTCTCGGTTCCAAGCTCCAATCGTTTAACAAAACCCACGGGTCCTTGGTCAAAATGGAAGATCCGGACTTTGAACGCGCCTTCGTCGTCTATGCCTCCGACCAGACCGAAGCCTTCTACATCCTCTCCACCAGCCTGATGAAACGGATCTTAGCGTTCAAGAACAAGTCCGGTCGCGAGATTTTTCTTTCTTTCGTCGGTACCCGCGTTTACGTGGCCGTCTCTTATCGTCGCAGCCTGTTCGAGCCGCGCGTGTACAGCACCGTTTTGAATTTCGGGCCGATTGAGGAATACTACGAAGACCTGGCCCTCGCCCTGGGCATCGCGGAAGACCTCAACCTCAATACCCGCATCTGGACCAAAGAATAACTCCACGGCCAGGCCGTCGATATACAAAGGGCACAATGAAAAGCCCTCCCCGTATAAACCATTGAAGGCGGGACCAGAACGCACCGAAGAGTTCCTGATCACGGGGAAAGCGGCAGCCCATACAACGGATCCGCCTGAAAGGACTGAGACACTGCGGGCTGGTCACCTTGACGGTTGGGAGGCTTTTTTGGTATCTTTGAGGGGTCTCGGGTAACTTCAGCTCTATTAGTTGGACTCTCATGAAAGTCGTGCTCTGCCATAAAAGCGGTCCGAACAAGGGCGAGCGATTTGTTCTGACCGAAGATATTGCCATTCTGGGCAAAAGCGCCGATTGCGACGTACGGATTCCGTCCACCTACGTGTCTCGGCAGCACTGCCAGATTACGCGCACGGGGCAATTCGT
Organism: Planctomycetota bacterium; assembly: GCA_029260815.1. GTDB lineage: Bacteria > Planctomycetota > B129-G9 > JAJDCN01 > JAJDCN01 > JAJDCN01. The sequence continues at coordinate 1,490 of JAJDCN010000198.1, read as the reverse complement.
CGTCGTTCATGACCTATCCAGCAAGAACGGAACCTTTCTGAACGGTCGCCGTGTGGTTTCCGAGGCGGTTCTCAACCACGGAGATGAACTCTCTCTCGGACGCATTCCGTTTGCCGTCCTGCTGGGCGACCGTGTCGAAGAGCACGCAGAACATGATGGGAAAGAGGCCACCGATTACGTGACGATCCTTCCTTCACTGGTGGAGACGATTGAAAGGCACGAACCGCTATTTCATGGGCATGCCGAACGCATTTGCGCATTGACTCAGCAACTGGCGGACGCGATGGGCGTTGATCCCTACGAGTCGGAGAATCTGATTGCCGCAGCCAGTCTGGCCAACCTAGCCATGCCGTACGTGCCACAAGAAATCCTCTACGCGACAGAGACCTTAACCAAAGACCAGTGGTTCGAGATTAAACAACATCCTGACGAAGCCGTTCGAATATTAAAAGATAGCATTCTCCATCCGGACATCGTAGCAGGTATCCGCCATCATCATGAGCGATACGATGGCAGCGGTTATCCCGACGGGTTGTCTCACGGCGACATCCCATGGATTTCCCGAGTCGTGGCGGTTGCGGAATCGATCGTCGCGATGCGTTCGGACCGGCCCTATCGCAAGGCTCTCGTATTGGAAGAAATTCGCCGAGAGATCCAGCATCACGCGGGGCTTCTTTTCGACCCCGAGGTCGCAGCCGCTGCGGTGACTCTTTTGCAATCCCAGGTCGAAGAGATTTGAAACGTACTGGAAAATCTCTGACATGAACCCTCTCCCACCGATCCGAACGCCCAGATACCTCGCGAATTTCGACACGCGCAAGTTGCCCAGTCTTTTTACCGACACGTTGGTCGTTGGCTCGGGCGTGGCGGGTCTGAGCGCCGCCATCGGTGCAGCCAAAGCCGGCACGGTGATTGTCGCCACCAAGGCAGACGCTGGCGAGTGTAACACCCAATACGCTCAAGGTGGAGTCGCCGCCGTCATGAGTGCGACGGACAGCGCGGAAAGCCATATTACCGATACCCTGAAGGCTGGTGGCGGACTGTGCGTGGAGCCGGCCGTGCGCAAGGCTGTTGCCGATGCCCCGCGGCGAGTACAGAAACTGATCGACTGGGGAGCCCTGTTCGACGGCCCACCCGGCACGCCCCGCCTGGCGCAGGAAGGCGGGCATTCCGCGCCGCGCATTCTACACGCCGACGGGGACGCTACGGGAAAAGAGATCGAGCGAACGCTGCTTCACGCGAGCGCCCAAGGCGGACCGATCACGATTTTGGAGCACGCTTTCGTCGTCGACCTCTTGACGAAGGAGGGTGTCTGCCGGGGAGCCTTAATCCACGCCAACGCCGGCGGGTTTATTGCTGTCTGGGCACAAAAGACGGTCCTGGCTTCAGGCGGTGCGGCGCGGCTGTACCGCGAGACAACCAATCCGGAGGTAGCCACTGGCGACGGCGTGGCCATCGCCTACCGGGCGGGGGCGGCGATTGAGAACATC
>JAJDCN010000197.1 GCA_029260815.1 Planctomycetota bacterium | reverse complement strand
CCTCTTCGCCGGCTTCCGCCGAAAACGACTGCCAGCATAATTAAGAGGAACACAAGCCGCCCAATATTTCCAACGCCCCGTCTTGTGGACCTGAGCTCCGGCATGCCGGAGAGCGTGATGCCACGATCTTCCGCAATCGTTTGCGCCAAGACAGCGGTGGTCTCATAGAGTCCCAGGGAATACAGGTTTTCCTTAAAGCGCGGCGCCAGGCGCTCTCTGCCGATCTGGCCTACAAGGCCGTCGGGCAAAACACCTTCCCAGTCATAGCCGACTTCAGTCCAATACTTTTTGTCTTTGATTGCGACCACGAGGAGGACGCTTGCACTCGTTTGCTTTGTCCCGAACTTCCACTGGTCTGCTCTTTCGAAAGCGAACTCTTGAATGTCTTGTCCATCCGCGGTGTCTACGGTAAGGACGACGATGCGGGCGCCGGTCTTTTGTTCCAGTTCTTGGAGCATCGCGATTAAGAGCTGCTCGTGGGGCGGATCGATCACGTTGGCCCGGTCGCTGACGTAGGTTTTCGGAGCCGACTCGAGAGCGGTGGCCGTCACCGCGGACAGAAGCACACAGGACAATGCAAACAGGAGTATCCGTGGAACTTTGGAGATCACGAACCTTCTCCAATTTGATCCACTTTCCGCGCCAGGTGATCGACCACCTGGTAGATCTGTTCAAACAGGTTTTCCACCTGATCGACTTGGGGTCGTGCGTGCTCTTGCTTCAGCTTCATCAGCGGGGCGATCTTTTGAGCATCGAACTCAAAAGTTTTCGCTGCCGCCTCCAGGGTTGACTGGGTCTCATGGGGTCGGTCGACATCCGCCATCCACAGTAGAGTCCGAAGCAAAACGGTTAATTCCGAGACACAATCCAACAACAAGCCTGCGACGATCTTTGGTTTGCCCAAGGCGCGGATATACCCTTGGCGCAGGTTGATCAAAGCCGCTTTGAGCTGCCGTTCGCACTGCAGGCGAATATCCCGCTTGTGGAAATTCAGATCCGAAAACGGATCGGAACCATATACCACGGCATGGTTGAGTTGGAAGTCCAGAAACTCTACGCCAAAGACATCAATTGATTGTTCAATGTATTCGGCAGTCATTAAGAGCGGCGCGCGCAGCTTCCTTTTGCCCATGCTCATGCCGTATCCGGCCAGGAGCTGCAACAGCCGTTGACTGCGTCGCTCGACTACCAAAACGGTGTTGATGTCGCTGCGTTTGGGGTGGAAATCACTCGTCACCGCGCTGCCGACCACGCACAGGGACAGCAGCTCGTCGCCCAAGTCTTCCTGCAGCCTTGTCAGCAGAAACCGGACAGGCTCTCGCACTTCCTCGCGAAGCCCTGCGATGTTGTTCGTTCCAGCCGTTTGTTCCGTCATTTGCATGTCCTGACTTGTGGAGGGGCTGCGTCCCCGTAGAATTGGGCCAAAGTTTGTCGTCTACATGGTGGCGTACGAACGATGCTGTGTCAACTGCTGTTCGGCCGACGACATCCAAGCACTACTTCCGTGTGGTGGTGCGGAGGCGAAAGGCTTTGGGGGTGATTTCGACCCATTCGTCGTCTTCGATGAAGGCGAGGGCGTCTTCGAGCGAGTGAATGATCGGGGGGCTGAGCTGGATTGATTCGTCGCTACCAGATGCGCGGACGTTGGTGAGCTGCTTCCCGCGGACGATGTTGACGGTCAGGTGGTTCTCCCGGTTGTGCATGCCAAGGATCATACCTTCATAGACCTCCGTGCCGGGATGAATGAAGAAGACGCCGCGGTCTTCCAGCTTCCAGATCGCGTAGGCGGTCGCGCGGCCGGCGGTTTTTGCGATCAACACGCCGTTGGTCCGACCGGGAATCTCGCCGGCGAAGGGGGCGTAGTGGTCGAACAGGTGGTGCACGACCGCCTCGCCGCGGGTCGCGCCCAATAGCTTCGCACGCAGACCGATAAGCCCACGGCTGGGGATCAGATACTCCAGCTCCATCCTGCCGCCGCTGTTGTCCATCCGCTCCATCTGCGCCTTGCGTGTGCCGAGGATCTCCATGACCGAGCCCAGGTGCACCTCGGGCACGTGTACGGTCAGGCGCTCCACCGGCTCTTCGGTGCGTCCGTCGTTTTTGTGCAGGATGACTTCCGGCTTGCCCACTTGCATCTCGTAGCCTTCGCGCCGAAGCGTCTCGATCAGGATCGACAGGTGCAGCAGGCCGCGCCCACTGACCCGGAACCGCCCGCCATGCTCCTCCAGCCGCAGGGCCACGTTGGAGGCTAACTCGCGCCACAGTCGATCGCGCAACTGATTGCCGGTAACGAACGTCCCATCCTGTCCGGCGAAGGGCGAATCGTTGGCGCGGAAAACCATCGCAAGCGTCGGCGCGTCGATGTCGCTGACCGCGATCACCAGCGGGCGGAGCGAGCAGGCGATCGTGTCCGCAATATCGACGCCCTCAATGCCGCTCATGGCTACGATGTCGCCGCCGGTGGCTTCCTCCACCTCCTCGCGCCCCAAGTTGGAAAAGGTGTATAGCTTGCCGACCCGCGCGGGGATTGCCGCGGCCGCTTCCTCCTGCGGCGCGCGCTTCATCAGCGTCACCTCCTGCCCGACTTGCACCGAGCCGCCGTAAACTCGACCGACCGCGATGCGTCCGACGAAGTCGTTGTGCTCGATGTTCGAGACCAGCATGCGGAAAGGTTCGCTCGGATCGCCTTCCGGCGCGGGGATTGTGTTCAGGATTGTTTTGAATAGGGGTTGCAAATCGTCGCCGGGAGACTCCGGGTCGTGGCTGGCCCAGCCGCCGATGCCCGTAGCGTACAGCACGGGGAAGTCGGCCTGCTCCTCGGTGGAGCCCAGGTCGACGAATAGGTCGAACACGCGATCGAGCACCCAGCCGGGCCGCGCGCCGTGGCGGTCCATCTTGTTGATGACCACGATGGCCCGCAGATTCTGTTGCAGCGCCTTGCGCAGCACGAAACTTGTTTGCGCCATCGGCCCTTCCACCGCGTCGACCAGCAGCAGAACGCCGTCGGCCATCTGGAGCACCCGCTCCACCTCGCCGCCGAAGTCCGCGTGGCCGGGCGTGTCGATCAAGTTGATCTTGACCTCGCCGTAGTGCAGGGCGATATTCTTCGCCAGG
>JAJDCN010000196.1 GCA_029260815.1 Planctomycetota bacterium | reverse complement strand
CCCGCAATGCCATCATTCATCAACAGGGCCTAAAGCGAACGAGTTCGCGAAGAACCTACTTTATAACTCTTTTCCGCCTACAGACCAGATCCTTCGTTTCACTCAGGATGACAGCGATTAGAGTCTCTTCTGTTTCGGTCCGTGTGGATTGCCAACGCCCGGCGGATTTTGCTAGGATAGGATTTCGTATCAGGGGCTCCAGTGCATTTGAGGCTATTCCATGAGTGCCATTCTCGCGGCGATCCTTGCCTTCTTGGCCTATGGGATCGCCTATTTTACATACGGTCGCTTCATCTCCACAAAGGTCCTCAAGCTCAATCCCGCCAACCGGACGCCCGCGCGGGAATACGAAGACGGGCAGGACTACGTGCCCACCAATCGCTTTGTGTTGTTCGGCCACCATTTCGCGTCCATCGCCGGGCTGGGGCCCATCCTGGGACCGGCCATCGCGGTGATCTGGGGCTGGTTGCCCGCCATGCTCTGGGCGGTATTCGGCTCCATCTTCATCGGCGCGGTCCATGACGTGTCCGCATTGGGCCTGTCCCTGCGCCACCAAGGGCGCTCCATCGGCGACGTGACCCGCGACGTGATCGGTCCGCGAGCCCGATTGTTGTTTCTGGTCATCGTCTTTTTCATTCTGGCCCTGGCCATGGGCGTGTTCGCTCTGACCATCGCCACCCTGTTCTCGACCCTGCGCCCGGAGGCCGCCATGCCGACCTTCGCGCTGATCGGTATTGCCGCGGTGCTGGGCTACTCAGTGCGCAAGTTGCGCGGCCCGGTGGTTCCGCTGACGATTGTGGCGCTGGCCTTGATGGTGTTCGCCATCTGGTTCGGCGTGCAACAGCCGGACTTGCTCAGAGGCATCGGGTTCCAGACCTGGGTATTCATTCTGCTGACCTACGCATTTGTGGCCTCGGTGTTGCCGGTCTGGCTGTTGCTCCAGCCGCGGGACTACCTGAACAGCTATCAGTTGTACGCGGGGTTAGCGCTGATCTTTGTCGGCCTGCTACTGCTCAGTCCTAATTTCCAAGCCCCCGCGGTCAACTCCGATATCAACCTGGAAGGCAGTGGCGTGGCCCCGCCGCTGTTTCCGTTCTTGTTCATCATCGTCGCCTGCGGCGCGGTCTCTGGGTTCCACTCGCTGGTCTCTTCAGGAACGACTGTCCGGCAGCTCTCCACCGAGGGCCACGCGCGGATCATCGGCTACGGTGGCATGCTCCTGGAAGGCGCCCTGGCGGTCCTGGTGATCATCGCGTGTACAGCGGGCTTTTCCAGCGAGGCCGCGTGGCAGGCGCATTACTTCAGCTTCGAAGGCGCCCGGGGCTTGGCGCCTAAACTCAACGCCTTCGTCAATGGGGCGGGGCTGTTCATCGCGCAGGTGGGAATCAGCCAGGCTTTTGCGGCCAATCTGGTGGCGGTGGTCGTCGTCGGCTTTGCGCTGACCACCTTGGACTCGGCCACGCGACTGTTGCGCTACAACGTAGAGGAGATCGCCCGCACAGTCAGCGTAAAGAGCCTGGCCAATCGCTACACCGCATCGCTCATCGCCGTGGCGGCGATCGCGTTCTTTGCCTTGATGAAGTTTCACGACCCGCAGACCGGCAAAGAGGTTTCCGCCGGGATGGTATTGTGGGCCCTGTTCGGCACGTCCAACCAGATCCTGGCGGTGATGGGCCTGTTGACGGTCACGATCTTTCTCTACAAGCTGGGCCGTCCGACGATCTACACGCTGGTGCCAATGCTGTTCATGTTATGCGTCACCGGCAGTGCCCTGGCGATTCAGTTGCACGACTTCTGGACCCACGAGCGCTACGCCCTGGCCGTAGTCGGCACGATCCTGGCCGCTCTGGTCGTCTGGCTGATCGTGGAAGGCGCCATCGCCTACCGCACGTACACCGTCATCAAGAAGACCGTCCTGATGCCCAGTGGAGAGCCTCCACTCGCATCTAACCCGAAGTAAGCGTGACGGTTTTGCCATCGGATTCGGCCGCGGAAAAGCTCGTTGGTTTTGGTTAAGATTCGATTGTCATTTGTCGTCATTCTGAGCAAAGCGAAGAATCTTGTCTGTAGGCGGAAAAGAGTTGCAAAGTAGATCCTTCGCTTCGCTCAGGATGACAGGAAAGAAAACTCAGGATGACAAGAAAGAGTACGGGCGGTGCGTAAGATCGCTTAAGGGGATCATCCATGGAGAGTAACCAGAATCAGCGAGCTTTTCCGCGGGAGAAAGCGCGCGTAGATTCCAACGTTTACTTCGCGGATGATGGCGCCGGAGCCTCTCCGGCTTCCCAGGGCTTGGTGGTCTTGCACTTGGGGTAGGCGGAGCAGGCGACGAACTTGCCGCGACGGCCGACCTTGATGAGCATGGGGCTGCCGCACTCGGGGCAGTCTTCGCCGGCGGCCTCGGGCTCGGGTTGCAGGTCCTTGGGCAGAGGCTTCGCGTTCTTGCACTCGGGGTAGGCGGAGCAGGCTAAGAACGGACCGCGGCGGGAGCGCTTGACGACCATTGCCGCGTTGCACTTGTCGCAGGTGCCCAACTGCTCCGGGGTGAGGCCTTCGGCTTCGTCCTTGCCGTCCATGGGTTTGGTGTTGCGACATTCCGGGTAGCCGGTGCAGCCGAGGAACTTTCCGTTGCGCCCGCTGCGCACCATCATGGGCTTTTCGCACTTTTCGCAGACTTCGTCGGTCTTTTCCATCTCGACCACATTGCCATCTTCATCGATGGCCATGGTGTTTTTGCAGTCGGGGAATCCGCTGCACCCGATGAACCGGCCGCGTCGGCTCCAGCGAAAGATCATCGCTTCGCCGCACAGCTCGCAGGTCTTGCCGGTGGACTCTTCGTTTTCTTTCACGTTGGTCATGGAGACGTCGGCCTTCTCCAGGTCCGCGGCGAAGAGCTTGTAGAATCCGTTGAGCACCTCGACCCAGTCGGCGCCGGACTCTTCGATCTCGTCGAGTTGCGCCTCCATCTTCGAGGTAAACTCCGTGTCCATGATGTCCGCGAAGCTCTCCAACAACAGATCAGTCACGAGCATCCCCAGGTCTGTGGCGTGGAACCGCCGCTCTTGGGTCTTCACGTAGCCCCGCGATTGGATCGTGGAGATGATCGGCGAATAGGTGGACGGCCGACCGATGCCGTTCTTCTCCAAGGCCGAGATCAAGGTCGCCTCCGAATAGCGCGGCGGCGGCTTGGTGAAGTGTTGGGACGGCAGTACCTCGGTGGGCTGAATCGCGCCGCCGGCTTCGAGCGTTGGTAGGATCTGCTGTCCTTCCTTGAGCTTGTGGCCCACCAGCTTGGTGTAGCCGTCGAAGACCAGCTCCTTGCCCGTCGCCTTGAACAGGCAGTCTTCCACCACGATGTCCGCATTGCCCACGTTATAGCGGGCCGCGCTCATCTGGCTGGCCACGAAGCGCGTCCAGATGAGCTTGTACAGCGCGAACTGGTCCTTGGACAGGTATTGTTTGATCGCCGTGGGCGTATACGTGGCAGAGGTGGGGCGGATCGCTTCGTGCGCCTCTTGCGCGCCTTTCTTGGCGCGGAAGGTATTCGGCTTGTCCGGCACGTAGTCGGCGCCGAAATCTTTTCCGATCAGCTCGCGCACTTCGCCCAGCGCCTGGTCCGACACGCGCACCGAGTCGGTTCGCATGTAGGTGATCAGGCCGACCGAGCCTTCTTTGCCCAGGTCGATTCCCTCGTACAATTGCTGCGCCAGCATCATCGTCTTGCGCGTAGAGTACCGCAGTGCGATGGAGCCTTGCTGCGCCAGGGTGGAGGTGATGAACGGCGGCGGTGCGGACTCGCGGGTCTCTTTCAGCTCGATGTTTTCCACCGCCCACGGCTTGTTCTCGATCCGCTTGAGCAGTGCGGTGGTCGTTTCCTCATTGGGCAGCAGGTTGTCGGTGGCGTCGTCTTTCCGCAGATCCTTGCCGTCGATCTTCTTTAGCTTCGCGGTGAACGTCTCGCCGAGTCGGTCGGCCGGTGCCACGGTCGCGTCCACTTCCCAATACTCCGTGGGGGTAAACGCCTGGATCTCGCGCTCGCGCTCGACGATCAGCTTGACCGCCACCGATTGCACGCGCCCGGCGCTCAGGCCCTTGGTCACCTTGGCCCACAAAAGCGGGCTGATCTTGTAGCCCACGATCCGGTCGAGCACCCGGCGTGCCTGCTGCGCGTTGACCCGGCCCAGGTCGATCTTGGTGGGGTTCTTGAATGCGTCGCGGACCGCGTTCTTGGTGATCTCATTGAACGTGACGCGGAAGATCTTCTCTTCCGGCAGCTTTAGGGCCGCCACCAGGTGCCAGGCGATCGCCTCGCCTTCCCGGTCCAGATCGGGCGCCAGAAAGACTTTCTCTGCCTTCTTGGCCGCCTGTCGCAGCTCGGTCAGCAGCTTGGACTTGCCGCGGATCGTCTGGTATTTGGGCTCGAAATCGTTCTCGATATCCACGCCCAGCTTGGTCTTGGGCAGATCGCGCACGTGCCCCATGGACGCCTTGACCACGTAATCGCGGCCCAGGTATTTGTTTATGGTCTTGGCCTTGGCGGGTGATTCAACGATAACGAGTGATTTTGACATTCAAGTCCACGTTTCTAGCGGTTTCATTAATGATAGGCCGTTCTAAGCTTATATCGGCCCGGCCCCTTGGGAACTTTGGCTGGGCATTGTAGGGAGCGGTCATAAAACTGTCAATGCAAATTTTCCCTAATAATTTCCTAATGAACAGTGTAACCCTTACACACAAAGAGTTTAAGGGCTCTCTTGGCCAGCTGTCATCCCAGCGTTCCAAGGGGGAAGTCAGAGGCCCCAGAGGGCCAAATCTGTAAAGAATGTAAGGAAATGACTTGTACCGCTCGCTATATATAGAGGGGGATGCTTTTTTTCTCGAAGTCCCCGACCCCCTCCGGACCCGCTGGCACAAGACTACCGATTTTCTCCGAGCGGGTGGTACACTATCCGGGCAGGAGCCGAATCAGAGCGGTTTTTCGCTGGGTTATTTTGCACGGGGAGATATGCGTTCTTTCAGCTGGCCGTTGGCTCTTGGGAGTGAATCTGTCTCGCGGCCCATCGGCGATGTTCACGTAGGCTTGCTCTTGTGTTCGGGCTCTTCTCCCTGACTTAAACCATCATTGATTTGCTCTTCGTCAATCTTGCTCCATTCGTCTTCCACGCCACGCACGCCGCGCTTGAACTCAATGATGCCATGTCCCAACGACCGGCCGAGTCCGGGGAGCTTCTTGCCAAATAACAGCAGCCCCACCGCGGCAAGTACGGCGATCTCTACGCCTCCAGGTATGCCAGGAATCAGTGCAAAGAGTGTTGCGTCCATTCTCTTCTCCCCATCCTTAACGAATTGGCGCCACAGACCCCAGTCAGTCCTGAGGTCTGTGGCAACCTTTTCAGAAAATATACGCGAACCTCGTTACGAAGTTCGCTCCATGGCGCGGGCAACGCCGCTCCGCGGATCGATGGCCAACTGCTGCCCGGGTTGCAGCTCGTATTTGCTGTGCAGCCCCTCCAGATAGCGCTGATACTCACCCTGCATTGCCGCCACGGATTGCCGTAGCGAATTCATCTTCAATTCAAAGTTCTCGATCTTCAGAATCTCCGTCTCCGTTAACGGGATATCTTTGGCATTCCCGTTGTCCGGCACCGTATCAAGCATTTCGCTGACGCCACGACTCGTTTTGGGAACTGCTTCGGCGTTTGATTTTTTTGTTGTCATGAATTACTCCTTATCACTTTTTCGTATTCCGTTTATTTCTAATAAAGAGGGTTTATGGTGCCGGCTCCATCTTTAAACACCAGCTTGCCATTGTTGGCGCCCGCATCGGTCTCGATGAAGGTAGAATTGTTCGGCGCAGTAGAGCCTGAACTGGACGGTGGCAGGAAGTGATTGGTGTTTGTCACCTTCACATCCGCACCGCTCAGCTGGATTTGGCTGGAAGCGTAGCCGATGGTGGCGGAACCCTTCGTCATGGCACTCGACGTGCGCCATTTGGAGTCGCCGTTGAGGAACAGTTTTCCGGGGTTGGTTCCATCGTTGATATTTTTGCCAAGAATCACGTCCCCGTCGAACACCGCGGCGGAGGTTTTCGCTTCGCTGGCGCCGGCTTTCGGTTCCATAGCGTAGAGTCCAAAAGCATTCTTAATCCCGGCGTTGGGTCGTTCGAGGGTTCCCAGGTCTTGCGAGGCGACAAAGAAGTACTCTGCAGCAACTGCAGCAATGTCGTCCGCCGTAACATTCTTTTCAGCCGTCGCGTTGTTCTGTTGAAAGAAGCCATCGAACCCTACTATCACCGCCTTGCTGTCCACAGTGCATTCGTTGAGCGTTACGCCGCCCGCAATGCCATAGATGCCCCCCGTCTTGTCAGTCCCACCATCGACAAAGGGAGCGTTCGCGATGTTTAGTTGGCCTACTGTTGCCACGGCTATATGGGCTGGATTATTAAAGTCCCAGTCCGTTGGAGGGGTCTGAAGTGTAAGGAGTCCAAAGGCATCTTTGCTAGTGGCATCTTCGGCCAACGTCCCTCCGATAAAGAAATGTATGTTGTCAACATCGCTCGGGTTGGGGCGTCCGAAGGTCGCGCTGCCATTGGCCGACCAGATCGCCACGTTCTTGTTGCCAGCTATGGCATTCATGTCACCGATCTGGATCCCGTACATAGCGCAATTGGATTTCTCGGGAGCGGTGTTCTGGTCCATGATTTTGAGGCCGACAAATAGGTCTTCGATTTTGGACTCAGGATTCCCGGCGAGGTCCTTCACAACATAGCCGAAAGACACCCTGTTTCCAAAAGCGGGAGAACCGGCTGGTAAGAGACCCGGAGCGCTGACGGCGAAGCCAGCCGCGTAGCCTCCGCCGCCAAAGGTTCCAAACCCCGTTCCGTCCGCCTGGGTGGCATGGTAACCATACATAAACTTTATGCGACTTACAGGAGGTTGACCGATGCCCTCAAACGGTTCTCCCGCCGTTTGGGGGTATTCCGATCTGTAATTTGCGTAGTCGGTGATCTCGGGCACGTCGTTTGATGCTGATGACCCCTTATACAAAGTAGTAAGACTTGCCCAAAACGGGCCCATGGCTAGACCATTCTTCTGCAACGGCGCGCGTATGGCGATGTTTCCGGTAATACAGGTTACGTCCGAAATACTTGCCCCCGTGCTTGCCGTCTCCACCGTCGTAAGAGCCCCGATGCAACCGACCTCACCCACCGAGATCGACGAGTCTAGAAAGACTCGGTTGAAAACCGCTACTGGATATGCATGAGCCTGCTCCAAGCCTGTACCATCGCTGCTTAAGGCGGTCATGTTGGATTTCATATCGACGGTGAGGAGGTTATTATAGAAATCTTGAGGTCGGTCGGGAAGAAAAACCCCAAGGTCAAAGCCGCCTGTCACGGCCGGATTAACCCACCAGTCGGGGTACGCCGCGTTATTGGTGTCGGCCGAGTCGCCCCAGGGGTCCGGCACAATCCAGAGACGTCCGGGGCGGACGTCTTCTTCATATTTGTTCGCAGATGTCCCGGGCGCGGCTTCGTGATTGCTCCCCTTAACCGTGTTGCCCAGGACTACGGTCAGAAGACCTTGGCCAGGGTCGCTATGGCGAATCCCCAGTTGATCGTTATGAGAAGCGTTGTCGGCCCCACTGTTATCTCGATCTTCGCCCTCGAACGGACCGTACTGTCCTTGCGCGGTGGCGGCACTATTAATATCAACCGTCATTGATCCTTCTCCTATTCGTTACATTCGTTGTTGATTTCCACTTCTCCGGCCGGACTAACCCAGGCGAATGTAGCGACCGATCTTTTTACTGTGACGAATCTGCGGACCGCCGGGAGTGGCCGGGGGCGTTACGCCATCGCTGACCTCTTGCGCGGCGTCTTCTCTCTTACTGCCCAGCCCCGCAAGGCCCAAGGCCACGGCGCCCAGCGATGCGGTTTTCAAAAACGCACGGCGCGGGGTTTCTTTTTTCTTTTCGCTCATAAGATCTCCTCCTGGATTGCGCAAGGGGTTATTAGCTTGTCTGCGAAATTACGAGAGACACGCAGCGCTTGCGCGCTAACGCGGTGAAGGGCTTTGAGAGAGGATTGGGCCATTTGATTCGTTGTCCAGTCCGGTTTTTTGACGTCTCGGCCGAGACCAATTACCCCTAGTAAGACAGACCAGAAATACTGTGTCAAGCTCTATTTAAAATAGCCTTTAAATTGTAATTATATTAAAACGAGATCTTCTTTTTTCCAGTTCGGAGCCTATCGGTGTACATTAGGGAGCCGGCGATAGAAGGCTCGTCGAATAGGAATTGCAGCCGGAAGAACGCAGACGCAATTCCACAAGATTGGCCTTCAGGCAGGCTCGTTAATCTGACGCCGAACAAGACCGCTCGGCCCTGCGGGGCTTCGGGCGAAATACCCACCGACACACCAGAGTCATCACCAAAGCTACGCATAAGGGCCGTGGTACAACGTCTGTTCTTGAGGCGCCAAAGGGCTGAATTTTCAAAAAACGCAAGAAAATGACTTGTATAGAGCGTTACTTATACGGGGTGTTTTTTTTTGCCATTCCCGGCGCTCTGCTAGATATCCACACTCCATCAGGAAATCAACGCAACAAACTCCATAGCATGACGTTAGCAAACCGGCTCGGTTGAAGTTGCCACCGCGTAGGTTGCTGCTCCATCGAGGGTGCAGGTGGTTTTGACCCTCGGAAACGGGAGTTCTTTATATTTTTCAAAAAAAATTCGACGAACCTTCTCGGTTCCCAAAGACCCTCAGCCGACTTCGCAGAACCCCACAATGCAATCATTTATCAGCAGAGGCCTAACGGTTATTTGCCACAGACGTCACAGAGGAACAAAAGGCAAACTTCACGTCATTCTGAGCGAAGCGAAGAATCTAGTTCGCGAATCTTTACCGTCTGCAAGCCAGATCCTTCACTGCGTTCAGGATGACACAGAGAGGACTCTCAGGACGACAGAGAGAGCTGGGATGACACAGAGGGCTCAAGATGACAGAGAAGAAAAGCTTGTGGTGACAACAACGGAATCGGCTTTGGTTGCTTACGAGCGATCGGGCCATTTTATGGAGGATAGTGCATGAATCAAAAAAGAACATCAGTTTTTGTTGACGACTCTTACGGGCTCCCCCGGATCCTGGGACAACTGCGCATTGTGCGCGGCCCGGACCGCCGTGGCGAACACGTCGCTTGGTGCCCTTTCCATGCGGACGGGCAAGGCAAGCCGCCGCATACGCCGAACCTCCACGTTTCGGAGCGAGGGTTCATCTGCCACGCCTGCGGCGAAAAGGGGAGCCTCCCGGCGCTGGCAAAGCGATTGGGACTCCAGGCTCCCGCCGACCCGCCGCGCGATGAGCGGGCCTACGATTACCGGGACACACAGGGGAAGCTCCTTTTTCAGGTCGTGCGCAGGCCGGGAAAGAAGTTTCTCCAGCGTCGCCCGGACGACAACGGCGGCTGGATCTGGAACCTACATAACGTGCAGCGGGTGCTCTACCGCCTGCCCGATCTTTCTGTCAAGTCGGAAGATCCAGTCTTTGTCGTAGAAGGCGAGAAGGATGCGGACCGGCTGTGCGCCGAGGGACTGGTGGCCACGACGAACCCCGGTGGGGCGGGTAAGTGGCGCGCCGAATACAACGCGTTGCTCCAAGGACGCGACGTGGTCTTGATCCCCGACAACGACGCGCCCGGCCGGCGTCACATGGAACAGGTGGCCCAAGCGCTGGCGGGTGCGGCGCGGTCGGTCAAGGTGCTGGACCTGCCGGACCTGCCACCCAAGGGCGATGTGTGCGACTGGCTCAACGCGGGGCATACCGCAGAGCAGTTGCAAGCGCTCGCCGGTGAGGCCGAGCCGGGCGACCGTCCGCAACAGCCCACACCGCGCACGCGAACAGACGCGCGGGCCGATGGCATCGTCAACTTGGTCACCGACAGTGGGGCGCTCCTGTTTCATGACGAACGGGGAGAGGCCTATGCCGCGGTGGCGCAGCCGGCGGGCCGAAGCATCTTGGCGATCCGCTCGCCGAATTTCGGACACTGGTTGGGCCGCCTGGTTTGGGAGCTGACCGGCAAGGCCCCCAGCGGCCCCGCGCTCGCGTCCGCGCGCCAGGTGTTGGCGGGGATTGCGAACTTCGACGGACCCAAACACCCGCTGCACGTGCGGTGCGCCTGGCACGAAGAAGCCATCTGGGTGGACCTGGACGGCCGACGGGCGGTGCGCATTCAACCGGGCGAGTGGGAGGTGGTGGAGAAACCGCCGATTCTGTTCCGCTCGCTTCCGCACCAAACCGCGCTGCCCATGCCGGTGCGTGGCGGCGATCCCCGGCGGGTGTTGGGCTTTCTCAACGTGTCCGACGCGCAGACGGAGCTGTTGCTCCTGTGCTTCCTCACTGCGGCGTTTGTGCCCGACATCCCCATCCCCGCGCTGCTGGTCCACGGCATCCAAGGCTCGGCCAAGACCACGCTGCTCAAGATCGTCAAGCGGCTGGTGGACCCGTCTCGCGTGGAGGTGCGCGGCGGCGTGAAGAGCCTGGACGAATTCGCCCTGGCCGCGTGGCAGACCCGCGCGCTGTTCTTCGACAACCTCACCGGCGTGCCCCAATGGCTGTCCGACGCCCTGTGCCGCGCGGTCACCGGCGAGGGCTGGTCGAAGCGGACCAACTACACCGACGAAGACTCCACCGTGTTTGCCTACCGGCGCATCGTCGGGCTGACGGGCATCAACCTGGTGGCCGAACGGGCCGACCTGCTGGACCGCTCCCTGATCGTCCCCCTGCAGCCCGTGGACCAGGGCAAGCGTGTACCGGAAGAAGTCTTTTGGCGGATGTTCGAGCAATCCCGCCCGCGCATCCTGGGCGGCCTGTTCGAGACGCTGGCGTGCGCCATGGAAAACAAAGACCGGCTCACCCTGCGCGAGTTTCCCCGCATGGCCGACTTCGCCTGGTGGGGCGCCGCCGCGGCCGAGGCCCTGGGACATGGAGCCGACGAATTCCTGACCGCCTACGCGCAAAACGTCGGCCGTCAGAACGAAGCCGCCCTCGACGCCAGCCCCGTTGCCCAAGCCGTCATCGCCTTCATGGAAACCCGCGACCGGTGGGAAGGCACCCCCGGCGCGCTCTTAGAGCAGCTCGACCACGCCGCCGACGCCCTCCACATCGACCGCAAATCCCGCTCCTGGCCCAAGCAACCCAACTGGCTAACCCGCCGCCTACGCGAGGTCCAGCCCAACCTCTCCGCAGTCGGCATCCACTTCGACCAGAGACGATCGATGGGAAGAAATATCGCTATCCTTGGAAGGGTCGCCCAGGCGGTTGTCAGCGACGACAACGCCACCCCGGACCCTGAAATGTAAAGAATGTAAAGTCGAGAGTGTCGGCAAGTGTCGGCAGTGTCGGCAAATCGGGGCCGTTCAACATCTTTTTACGACCCTTATTCCCTTTCCCTAGCCAAAAAAGATAAGAAGTATGCGGATATGCCCTTTTTATCGACACTTGCCGACACTGGCGCACCCAGTTTTGGCCCGGGCTCTTCCCCGCCAGCCCGCGTCTTCTTTCCGTTATCCTAAGCTCTCTTTCCCGTCATCCTGAACGTAGTGAAGGATCTGGCTGGCAGACGGAAAAGGTTCGCGGACAAGATTCTTCGCTTCGCTCAGGACAGGCTCCGTGAAGGATCTCACTCGCAGGCAGGGAAGGTGTGCAGACCAGATTCTTCGCTTCCGCTCAGAATGACAAAAATGGAGGCCAAAGGCGATGGGAGTCGGTCAAAAAAGCGATGAGCAGTTTCGTCTGCGACGAAGCAACGTTAAACCACTGATCCCCAGGCCCAGGAGAGCCAGTGTCCCCGGCTCCGGAATTTGGCCGTAGACCAAGTAGGTCTCGCCGGCGTCGAGGTCGCCATTCGGATCGGTCCCAAAAGCCCCGATGAGTAGGTCATCGATACCGTCACCGTTGATATCCCCGGCATTGGAGACCGAGATCCCGGATTCGCTTTGCGCGTGGACGCCATTGAAGATAACATCCGCGTTGGCCAGATCGAAAGCCCCGGCCAGGGCCGAGGCTCCACTCTTGCCGTACACCAGGTAGATCTCCCCGCCATTTGGGTCACCGCCAACAGCCCCGATGAGCAGGTCGTCGATACCGTCACCGTTGATATCCCCGGCGTTGGAGACAGATATCCCGGAAAAGTCGCTGGAGCCGATACCGTTGAAGGTAACATCCGCGTTGGCCAGATCGAACGCGCCGGAGAGCGCCGATGCTCCGCTCTTGCCGTAGATCAAATAAGTCTCGCCGGCCTCGCGAATCTCATTCGTCGGGTCGGCGTCCGATGCTCCGATGAGCAGGTCGTCGATGCCGTCGCCGTTGATGTCCCCGGCGTTGGAGACGGAGGAGCCAGACTGATCGCTGGAGCCGATACCGTTGAAGGTAACATCCGCATTGGCCAGGTCGAACGTACCGGAGAGTGCCGAGGCTCCGCTCTTGCCGTACACCAGGTAGGTTTCGCCGGCGCCGAAGATACCGTTCGGATCGGCGCTCGAAGCCCCGATAAGCAGGTCGTCGATGCCGTCGCCGTTGATGTCCCCAGCGTTGGATACGGAGGAACCAGACGCGTCATCGCCATCGATGCCTTTAAAGGTAACATCCGCATTGGCAAGATCAATGGTACCGGCCAGGGCCGAGGCCCCGCTCTTACCGTATACCAGGTAGGTCTTACCGGTGCCGACTTCGGCACGATACGCTCCGATGAGTAGGTCATCGATACCATCGCCATTGATGTCCCCGGCGTTGGAGACGGACCAACCAGACAGGTCGATGGGATTGACACCAGTGAAGGTTGCGTCGGCGTTGGCCAGATCGAAGGTTCCGGACAGTGCCGAGGCTCCGCTCTTACCGTATACCAGGTAGGTCTCGCCAGCAGAGGCGATCCCGTTCCCATCGGCACGCTTCGCCCCGATGAGCAGGTCGTCGATGCCGTCGTCGTTGATATCCCCCGCGTTGGAAACGGAAAAACCGGACCGGTCACCTTGGTCGATACCGTTGAAGGTAACATCCGCATTTGCTAGATCGAAGGTTCCGGAAAGTGCCGAGGCCCCGCTCTTGCCGTACACCAAGTAGGTTTCGCCAGCGTCGAAGGCGCCATTCGGCTGGGCACGATAAGCCCCGATCAGTAGGTCGTCGATCCCATCGCCGTTAATGTCCCCGGCGTTGGATACGGAGACGCCAGACCGGTCATCGAAGAGGATGCCGGGGAAGGTGACGCCATCCACGGACGTGCCGACGTCGGATAGATCAATGGTTCCAGAAAGTGCTCCCGCGGAGACGTGGCTCAGAGGAAGGACCAGGTGAATACACAGGAAGGCCAGACCGATTCGCATCCAATTTTTCATTGTCCGATTTCTCCCCTCGGGACGAAGATTAGCTCAAAGTCCTTGTTTTCAACCCATGTTAAACTGCAAATATACCATTTTCAAGCAGTCGTAGCAAGATTTTCTTTGCCTAAGCAAGACACCAAGCCCGGAGTGAATTTTAAGTGCACGCCCGTCCGCGGATATTGTACCAGCCGGTAGGAGAGAATGGGTAGTGTTATGCCAGCGGGTCCGCCGGAAGGCCCGTCGGGCCGAGCGGTCTTGTTCGACGAACGCCTATCGCCGGGTTCCTAATGTGCGGCTGCAGCTCGCGACCTTCGCAAATTATCTCTGTCGATGTGGCGACCTTTGGTCAAGATTTTCTCATTGCGTGGCAAAACACGTCGAACTGCAGACATATTCCTAAAATCACGAGAAAAAGTCCGAATTGTAACACCACTACGTAGCTTTTCTTGGATGGGCATGAGGTTGCTCAATCCAATGTAAGTAAGATCCTCGCGATCTGCAGGCAGAAATATACTGGCCATCTTCTCCAACAGCACTTCAGAACTCCCTGCTTTCTCTGCTAAGTTGATGACGGAATTACGTCTTTTGGCTTGGATTACAACTTCAGCAATTGCAGAGAATGTTTCACGATCACGGTGGTGCGGCTTATGAAAGAAAATCATGTCGGCCAAGTACATCCCATCTACAGCCTTTCCATATTTTTCAAAGGCACGCAATAAAAAGTTTTCTGGCTTCCTGATTTCATTGCATGCTTGCTTAAAAGACTTGCAAGTATAGTCTGTTGTAATTCCGGCCAGAGCAAGATGCTTAAGTGGGCCAATGGCCGGGCCAAGATCAAAAACGCCAAGGAATTCGTAAAAATCCTCTTTTCCTCGAGGCTCATAGATACCCCATGAGCTCTTAATACCGAGAGTATTCGCTTTGGCAAGAACTTCGGAGGAGCTTGATGCATAGAGCAGCACCTGCTCCAACTCACCCCCAAATATACCATTCTCACGATATGCAAATAGCAACGTGACATCATAAAGTTTCTTTGCTCGACTAATCTTTTTCATGAGCGATCTGCCCCCTCGCCGGATATTGTACCAGCCTGTAGGAGAGAATGGGTAGTGTTATGCCGGCGGGTCTGCCCGAAGGGCCCAGTGGTCTTGTTCGGCGTTACTTTCAACGCACCGGCCTGGGGTCCAACTAGGATGGAAGGATTCAGTCCCGGTTAGTCGGTCGAACCGATTTTGGATTCCTGCTGCTGTGCTATGAGGCGCGCGAGGAGTTGCTCTAGCTGCTCACCGTTCTCGTAGTGGCGCGGGTGGATTGCGTACCGCAAAGGACTTCCGAAAATGCCGATCGTGCCCTGCGGGTCGTCGAGGAGCCAGACTGGACCGTAGAGCCACCTGGACAGGCGGTTGCCGGCGAAGCGATGAAGCCCGCTCACCGACCCGACGATGGTTGCTTTTCCCTGTAGGCGGATCGACCACCCCTCTACGATAACCGTATGCGAAAGCTGGCGCTTCGTTACACCGACAAACCATACTACGGCGATTGCCATCCCACCCAGTGAGATTACAAGCGACAATTTCTCATCGTTTGGTCCGTACATCATCCAGAGCAGGCCGAGTATCACAAAGGCAATCGGCAGCCCTACGATGAGACGAAGGTATTTGCGCAACGTTTGCTTCGGGACGCGGAACGTTTGCGCCGGGGCGGTCAGTTGTTCCCCGATGGTCATTGAAAATCCCTCCTCACCAGCAGTCGGAGTATCAAATCAGCTTCCCAGAGTGTCGTAGCCGGAACAACAGCTTTGTGCAACGAGCGGGAATTGACCCGTCCGCGGATATTGTACCAGCCGGTAGGAGAGAATGGGAAGTCTTATGCCAGCGGGTCTGCCCGAAGGCCTGGAGGGCCGAGCGGTCTTGTTCGGTGTCCGATCAATACGAACGATTCGTGGACTCCTTGAAAATGAGTATGCTGTCTCCAAATGATGTGGTAGGTTGTCTGCGAGCAAACGGGCCGCGCTCTCTACGAGAGGCCAGCCGTGGCGGAAAAGACCGCATAGATTATTGCGAGCGGGATCAATGGGCAGAAGCAAACCAAGCAGGACGGCGTACAAGGTTGCTTTGAATATTCTCGCTCTGGGGTCGATACCAGAGATGAACGAACTGCTGCCTCCCGGAATTATCCCCGCCACGGAGAGACTGCTGATCTCGTCCGGAGCGGTGAACGCAACCATGGTTCGATGGGCGCGTTCCCGCCGAATGGTATTTACCTATGACGTGTTTCACTGGTTGATGCCGGGTCAGTTCACCGCGTTTGGGCACAGAAAAGCCTTTTGTGAGAGACAGGTGAGAGAGGGCATTGGCACCGGTGTTTCCCAGGTGCTTGTCCTGGGAGCGGGCTACGACACGATGGGTTGGCGGCTGGCACCGGAGTTCCCTAGGGTGAACTTCTTTGAGATTGATCACCCAGCCACGGCGAAGCTCAAGGCAAAGGGGATCGAGGCGATGGGGCAGCGAGACAACCTCTGCCTGATCCCGGAAGATTTAGCCAAGCGCAAACTGGTGGATCTGCTCAAGGAAAACAAACTGTGGAACGCGAACGCCCAGACCGCCATCATTGCTGAGGGACTGCTGATGTATCTGTCTTCCGATGCGGTCCACGAATTGTTTTGTCAGTCTGCTGCAATCACTGGCGCCGGTAGCCGGATCGCCCTTAGCTATGTACCTTCCGGCGCGGATGGCCGGCCCGATTGCGGTCGATGGACGGGTCTGATGCTGTGGCTTCTGCGGCTCATTGGAGAGCCATGGCTCTGGAGTATCAAACCCGAGGAACTTGGAGCGTTCTTGGAAAAGACAGGCTGGACAAGTGCACCGCAATTCGCGGGCTCCACCGACAAACATGGCGTGGAGTTCTATGCCGTGGCGACAAAATGAAAACACATGCAACTCTTGTTCGGCAAACGCCTCTCGTGGATTTCCTAATGTGTACCTGTCGACCCTGTTTACTACATCTCCTTCATCTGAGAGACACGGATTGTACCGTCCATGCCCAGAAACGGATCTGATTTCGCGATTTCAACGGCTGCTTCTATGCTTTCCGCTTTTACAACGGCAAAGCCTTTCATGGCATTGGGATCATTTTCGTCTTGAACGTCACTTGACGTTACAATCTTTGTGCCCGTTAAAGGTGTTCCTGGGTTGACGACGCTTTCACCAAGACCTTCTACCCAAGCTTTCCATTTGCCCATGTGAGCCATGCCCTCTTCTTTTGAACTCGGCGGGTTGCCTCCGTAATATGCGATCATAAAGTTTGCCATGATTTCTCTCCTTGTTATTGGCCATTATCCCTTACTTTGTGTCCATGTGTCCGGCGTGAATTCCCATCGAATTTGTTCGCAGGCTTCTTGCCAAAGAGGGCGCGTCTGCGGCGTAAGTCATTATTTTCCTCTAGGGACGGATCGCTCCCCGGATATTGTACCAACTGGTAGGAGAGAATGGGTCGTCTTATGCCAGCGGGTCCGCAGGAAGGTCCGTTCTTTGAAGTGGTTCGCCGCGGCCGTGTTCGTATCGTTTGCCTCTATTGCTCCATCGGCTTCCACATCGTATAAGTCCAGCATTCAAAACCCATGGCGCGCCAGAAGGCGAGCGCGGCTTCATTCCGGATTGCCACCGTCAGCGTGAGTTCTTCCACGTCGCGCTCGGTGAACCACGTTTTGATGGCGCGCAAGAGGTCACGGCCAATCCCAGTTCGGTGGAGCTCTTCGTCGATGACGAAATCCGTAATAATCCCGCCCTTACGAGGAACAAGGGGTGGCGGGCTGCCCTTCAACATGCCATGGGTGAACCCGATGATTCGATCTGACCGTTCTGCCACAAAGACTGTGCGCTGCGCGTCCGCCAACGCAGACGCCATCCACTCGCGGAACTTCTGACGACCCTCGGGAGCGATGTCCCAGAAACGCCCGTCGAGGTTGTGGTGGAGCTCCAGCATGTACTCCCACAGGTCCACGACCGCGCCCAGGTTATGGAAAGCAGCTTCTCGGACTTTACTCTCCGGCAGCTTTCTCATTCCCGCTTTCGACCTCCCCATGCAGAGAACCAGGGTCGGTCTAAAAATAGCCCAGTTGCTTCATAAGTTCTCGCGTGTCCTTTGAAAGCTTGTAACGTCGGGAGGGGCTTTGGGTGCATCGATAGATGAAGACTTGCGGTTGTTTCGCAAACTCGAGCCAGTCCTCAACCTGGGCGAGTCCGCTGATTTCTGGATCCGCACAGCGAAACCGCGCGGCGCCGTTGCGCATGGCGTGACGTGAACCGATGTGGATGTTCTCCTTGGGCATCGGCACGCCATCCACTTCGATGGCCAGTGTAATCTCAGCATTGACCGGCGCCGAGCTGATTGTAAAAAAGGTGGATAACGCAGGGAGCTGATCGCGTACGACGATGCGCTTTTCGGTACTGGTGGCGAGTCGGAAGGCGTACGTTTCATCCAGGATTGTTTCTGTTTGAAATCTTCCATCGGTGGACAACGTAAGTTGATAGTTCTTGGCCGTCTCCCCGCCGTAGACAACAGCGATCACCAGTGGGGCATAGGAGCGCTCAAGTTCGCGGTTAAGTGATTCGTTCATCGTCAACGCCACGTCGGGCAGCGCCGCGATGAGGTTGTTGGTTTCTTTTGGGTCGGCGTCAAGGTCAAAGAGGTACTGGCCCTGTCTGTGCGATGCCATGATGCGGACGATCTTGTATTTTCCTTTTCGAAGGAAAGAGTTCATTCCGTAAAACGTCCCGAAAACGCTGGTTTTGGGAGCAGTCGCAATTTTTCCTGTCGCGCAGGCCCACAGGCTTGCGCCATCCAGGCCCTGCAGCGGGTAGACCACCTCCGCGGCGTCGAGCACGGTTGGAAAAAGATCAACCAGCTCCGCGAGGCCGTCCACCTCGATCGCTTGATTCTGTTTCGCTTTGGGCGGCTTAATGACGAGGGGGACTCGAACGCCTTCCTCGAAGTTCGACCCGTGCATGTTCAGGCGGTGCTCCCCGAAGAATTCGCCATGGTCCGCCGTCACGATAAGCGTCGCTCGATCGTACAACTTTTTCTCTTTGAGGGCTTCGATGATGCGGCCCGTTTCAAAGTCAAGATAGGCCACACATTCGTCGAACCGCGCGCGAAGGTACGCGTTCTGCTCCTGCAAAAGCGGCTTTCCGGTGAGATTGCGGCGCACAAAGTCGAGGTTGGCATTGCCGCCCGCCTGGGACCAGTCCAGTTTTGCGACCAAGGAGCTGCTCAGAGACCCTTCAAAGGGGGCCGGCGCGTCATAGACCGTTTCGCTCATGCCCACCGTGTGGGTCGTGCCGGAGTAGTTGGAATGCGCATCGAAATAATGCAAGAAGACAAAGGCTCCTTTGTCATTTTCTTGCGCTTCGTTGAGGGATCTTTGGAGCTCCTGAATCCGCGCGTCTGATGTGAGCCCTGTATAATACCTGTCAAAACCACGGTCAAATCCGTATTCTGCCTGCAGCGGCGGTGAGACCACCGAGGCGGATGTCACAAACCCCTTGGCCTTCAAGACCTCCGCCAAAAGAGGCACATCGTCGAAAAACTTATTGATCGTTCCCAGGCCGTGCCGATGCGGATACAAGCCGGAGAACATGGAGGCATGAGACGGCGGTGTGTATCCTACATTGGCATAGGCGGTTTTAAAGCGAGCTCCATCGTGAGCAAGAGCATCGATATTGGGTGTGGTCTTGCGTGGATTGCCGTAGCAAGAGAGCGCATCGGCGCGGACACAATCCAGCGAAATCAAGACAATGATCGGTTGGTCCCAATCCGTGGCCGCCTCTGGGCTCTTCCCGCAACTGGCGGTAACAAACAGGAGGCACAGCGCAGTCAAACGTAGTGTATTGCTCATAGGATCCTATCGCTTTACCGAGTTTTTCAGAGGAGCGCGCGCCGCACTCCAGTCGCCCGTAACATCGCCATACTACTGGAGGCCGGGGCAAAGTCCATGTTCGTGCCAACGACTTCTCGCCGAACATTGTAACAGCCGAGACGAGAGAATCAGCAGTTTTTTTGTCCCGTAGCGCCCACGCGCGGCGGGTGTCGGTTCGTTTGTGAGCTTGGGCGAAGCCGCGCTGGACGACGGGACCACGCCGGGGTTTTCGCTAACTGCCCACTCCGGCACCAGGCTTTGTCACCGTCTCGGTCCGGCCTCGGGCTACCACGCAGCTAGGCTAAAAGCGTCGCTTTTTATCGGTTTTTCGATAAACCCATGCTGTTTTAGAATGGATCTCCACGAAGCAAAATAATCTGCGTTCTCCTACCCTCCTTTGAGATTGTTGAGTTACGGCTTTATACGCCCCCAGTCATCAAATTCTTTCGAAAACCTTGGCATCGCTTCGTCCCAACATGCGTCTTAGACGTTAGACGCGGAGATTTATTACGCGTCACAGTATGTAGTGAAGTAAGGGGGGGGCAGCGGAGCATGCGTAGCCATAGCGACCAGCCCACTAAGAGTTAATCATTTTCGTGGGGATTTTCATGAACATTAAGACACCGACTGTGTCCAATCTGGGCACGGCATTCCTAGCAATATTGGTCCTTTCAATCAGTTCCTTAGTCGCAGCCGAGGCTCACGCGGCAGAATTCCCGCTGCCCAACACCCAGCTCGGTACCCTTGCAGATTTGTTCGACGGAGCATTGGACGGGGGCACGTACAAGGATAAGATGACCAGTTCTTACCAGGATTCCTCGCTCGGCACACCTTCCGACTTTTCCGGAACCATCCAGAGTTTTATCTACTATGATTTCGGCGGGAACAATGTGGAGGGCGGTGGCGACGACAAGACGCACGTGGTTTGGGTCATCGAACATAGCGCTGCGTCGACCTCGGATGCCACGTTGTTTGAGATCTTCGATCAGGGCTTTGGGATCACCCCGCACCTGACGCCGCACTTTGCATCGGACGCTGGGTGCATCGGAAGCGTGACAATCGATTCGGAAACCCATACGTCCTTCGACCTGCTCACTTCCGTCTCCGGCACGAATTCGCCACCCGACCCGGTGAACTCGTTCTTGTTTCGATGGAACGCCCAATTTGAAGACGTCCCCGGCACGCCGGACTTGGGCCCCATCAGTCCAGGGGAGTCCGAAGTCCTGTTCACCTCTTACAACGGCCTTCAGGAGTGGTACACGTTCGACTCCACCTTATCCGGCGGAGCCACTTCCGACGCCGTGAGGGTTATGTCTGTGGGCGTCCCCGAGCCAGGCACAATTTTACTCACAGGCATCGGTCTGCTAGGCATCGCGCGCCGGGCAAGCAAGAAGCGCAACTAGGCCAAAGCCGCCTCTGAAGTCTTTGCCAAACCCAAGGTTCTGCGAGGCGCGCCAACCGGTCTTGTTCGGCGTCCCATTCAACGCACCGCAAATTCTTATATGCCTCGAGGTCAATCATCGTCTTTTTGGTTGCGCGTTTCGTTCACGTCGTCCTTGGCGGCCAGGCGCAAGGTCGTCAGTTCCGTCGATCCACTGGCCGACGCTTGAGCCAGGGTCAGGCCCCGAATATCTGCGCCTCTGGAGACCAGGAACTCGGCTAGTTTTACCTGTCCCCCGGATTTCGGGAACCAGCGGTAGCGCAACTGCTTTCTTAACTCCTCGGGCAGCGGCCAACCGACGACGGCCGCGTAAAGCGGCGTGTGGCCGTATTCATCTTTGGCATCGATATCCGCGCCGGCAGCGAGCAGGACCTCGATGGAGTTCCGATGTCCGAACTGCGCGGCGTCATACAGCGGCGTGAATCCGGCCTCCGTGCGGGCCTCTAGTTTGGCTTCCTTGGCGAGCAGGAACTTCACCATATCGGCCTGCCCCCGGCGGGCGGCGGAATGCAGGGGCGTATAGCCTTGAGTTTCGACTTCGATATTGGCTCCCATTTCGAGTAAGTACTTCGCAACCTCGAGCTGTCCGCCTGTGGCCGCGCCGTGCAGCGGCGCCGGCCAGCCGATTTGCAGCGGCTCGATGCTTGCGCCCTGTTTGACCAGCAACTTCAAAATACCGAGGTGACCGCGCGAAGAGGCGGCAATCGCCGGAGTGGTTCGGTCGTGCCTCTCTTCTATGTCGAGGCGCGCCCCTTTGGCCAGGAATAGGGCCGCCATTTCCTCGTTGCCGAGCACAACCGCGGCGAACAGCGGTCCCCAGTTGTGGTCATCCAACAGGTTCACATCGGCCCCGGCCTCGAGAAGCAGTTCGACGACAGCCGTGTAGTCTTTAGCGCGCTCCTTGGCCGTTTCGCGCACGTCCGGCCAGATCGACAGGTCAGTCACCATCCTGACGGTATCCGTTCGCCCATGCAGGGCCGCCAGCAGCAAGGGTGTCTGGCCTTCGTCGTTAACGGTGTCTGAATTTACGACGACTTTCAGTAGTTTCCGAACAGCGGCTGCGTCACCCTTCGTCGCGGCTTCGAGTAGAGACGTCGCGTTTGGCGCCACGATCGCCGGCGGTTCCGCTCGCGGTTCCTCTGTATTTACGCAGTTGGTGAGGAACGGAACAGAAAAAATGATAAGAATCAGAGAAACCATCAAAGCAACCTCCGCAAACTAGTGGAAACAACAGATGCTAGTAAAAGTTAGCCTTCGGGATATGCCGGGAGCGTTGTCAACCGGGTATCGTCGACGGCGCCACCGACGGTAAAGTGGTAGAGGTCCCGATACTGGCGGTCTTGGAGCCCGAGCACCTGGTGCATGGGGTCGTCAAAGAAACAGCCGATGCCGGTACTTCGTATCCCGGCGGCTTCCGCTTCCAGATACAAGACCTGTCCAATGGCTCCGCTTTCCCAAAAGAGCCGCGGATAAAACCAGGGGCCGTAATGTTCGAGTGCGGTCTCAAACTCGGCGATCATCGCCAGGCTAAAACAGCTGTCACCGGCAATTTCCTGGTGACAGGAGATCTGTCGGGCCGCATTTTGGGCGTCGTTCTTCATCAAACAATATAGATCGAGGCCGTCAGGACAACCCTCCGGTTTTATCCATTGATCCACTTGGGTGAATGCGGTCTGGAGGGCCTGCTTTCGGGCCGGATCGCGGACCACGCAATAGAGTCCCGCCGGCAAGTCGATCACACGATGCACGAATATCGCCAGATGGATATGCGGCTTCCAGGAAAGCGTATGAAACGGGATCGCTCCCGGGACAGCCACGGTCTTGAGCAGGATGCGATAGAAGGTTTCTTTGCTCAGGGTCGTGACGCCGTCCATCGCGACGGCACTGCGCCGCTGGCGGATCATTTTTCGCAGCGAAATGGGCCGGCTCGTCTGTAACGAGGGCATTGGGGGCTGGTCAAACGTGTCGTAGGGCTGCGTCGTGGGGGACTTGCGCGCGGCTTCAGCAATTTCCTCCATACCCCAATCCACGTGGGATGGGCTCAGCGCGTTGGGCGTACCCTTCCAGTCAAGCGTGCGGAAGGATGCAATCGACTCTGCGTTCAAGCTGGCGATCTTGATGCCTTCGCCTTGGGGGCACAATGCGACCAAACAGTCCGGCTCTTCTCGTTCGGCGGTGTGGGCTTGAAACACGCCCGTGAGGCTGGCCAGTTCATTTGTGCCCAAGTCGTCCAGCAGTTTGGCCTGCCAGCCCAAGCCGGCCGCGGCGATGCCGACCGCGCCGAGGGCATGGCCGACGTCGTGCTGACAATAACGATACGCTCGTTCGCCGTATTTCCAGGACTCTCGCCAGTGGATCGACGTTAGACCCATCAATAGGGCCTGCGGTGGAAGATCCGCCGTGAGCCGGCTCCACACCTCGGCGGGGAACTCGGCGCGAACTTCCAGAGCGTGTTCCTTCGGAGCGTAGTGGAAAACCGTTGGCCGCTCGCAAAGCCCATCAATCGCCCCGCAAATCAAGTAGCCCTCCGTCGGATGAAGATTGCCGCTGGACGGGTTGACGCGGAGAGACCACGTGGCGGATGGGATACTTTTCCACGCAGAAATAGCAAGGCTGTCAAAGAAGAACTGGGAGACGCTTTGCACGCCGATACGGGCGGTTTGGATGCGCCCCGGAACGAATGCATCGTCGTACAGCGGCTCTTCGGTCGGCGGTACTTTCTGGAGCGCGATCAATCGCGTCCCTTTGTAACGACGGAACGGATCCGGCTGCGTGTCCCAATCCATGTACCCCGGCCCCATCGCGTGACCGCTATAATGGTGTTTCGTGGCATCGTGATAGCGGAAAACTTCCTGGAGAGGAGTTCGTTCCACGAGTTTAGGACTCGATCCCACGAGGGCGCTCGTTGAGGCCGGCCTCTTTCCCCCTTGAAGTTTCGAAATAAGCGAACGTAACACCCTTTTCATGATACCTTCAATTCATATCCTTCGCGTCTTGATCCCCGAACAATTACTACGGCCCGAACGGTCGAATAGATTCACCGCGGCAAGGTTGGGCCATCCCGGTCAAAGAAGAAGCTTTGTTCAGACCAGTATCGAGAGTTCTGCTTGGCCACAGAGCGTAACTGCGGCTCGGATGAATAGCCTGCCCGGCGACATGCTTCAAGGAACTCGGCCTTCGTGGCATAACACGTTAGTGTCCTTGTGTAAAAAAAGAAGACAAACCATTTGTGTTCTACATCGGAAAACATCCAACTAGGCCCCACTTCTCCTACCACGGTGCGCTCGTTTGCGGCGTAGGC
>JAJDCN010000195.1 GCA_029260815.1 Planctomycetota bacterium | reverse complement strand
TCCAGGTCCGCGGGGCGATTGATGTTATGAAAGGCCCGCTCCGCGTCGTCCGGTAACGGTAGCGTATTCACTTCCAAAGACGCCAAAAATCCCATCAGCGAACGATCTTCGCCCGTCAATCGCGTAAAGGCGTCAGCGGCAAGCGCCGTGCTGATCGCCATGGGCAGTGGATATCCTGCATAGGCGGTGGCCGGTACCCGTTGGGGATCGTGTGGCCCGATGAGCGCGCGGGCCACGGTCGCGCTATAGGGCATGTCGCACGCGACAAACAGCGCCACGGGGGTCGGACATTGCGCCAGGCAGGCGGCCACTCCGCCCAGGGGCCCTTGGTCAGGCAGCACGTCTTCCACGAAACCGCGGATCTTCAGCGCCGCCAACGCCGCGCGGGGCGGGCCCGATACGAACACCGCGTCGGCTAACTCCGGGCCCAAGCCGTCCAGCAAAATTTCCAGCGCCCAACGGCCGTCAATCTTGAGCAGGGCCTTGTCGCTTCCGAAACGGGTGCTTTTCCCACCGGCCAGAAGATAGGTGGTCACTTCTCTCGGGGTCATGGCCGCGCGTCGCCTTGTAGCCACTGCTCGATGAATTGCGCGAGGCGAGACTCTTCGCCGGGAGCAAATGTCGGCACGTCAGTTTTCACCGGATCAGACGTATACAACGCGATCCGATTGCCGATTTGGTCGCCCAAGGGCGCGTACCCGGCGGCCGCGCGATAGACCTCGATCTTGGGGAAGTCGGATGTCTTGTAGCCTTCGGCTAGGATCAGGTCCACCGGGCCCAGCATCGCGGCAACGGCATGCACGTCCAGCTCACCCTCGTTATCTCGCACGAGGGCCATCTTGCCGTCGGAGACGATGGCCGTGGCCACGGAGCCCGCCTGTTTGTGGCGGTGGCTGTCGGTGCCCGCGTGATCGATGTCGAAGGCGTGGGCGTCATGCTTGATCGTGCCGACCCGCAGGCCTTGCGCTCGGAGCAGCGGGATCAACGTTTCGATCAGCGTGGTCTTTCCGCTGTTCTTTTTGCCGACGATGGAAAGGATCTTGTGCATACGCGATGATTCCCCTATTGAACAAACCCAAAGAATAGCAAAACCGGTGAAACACCACAAGCAGAGGGCGGCAAGCCTCCACAATATCATCATTCATCAACAGGCGCCAAACGCATCAATCCCCAGATTGCATAGATGAATCAGAAGATCGCTATTTTCCGTCATTCTGAGCAACGCGAAAAATCTAGTCCGCGATCTAAATCCTTTGCTTCACCGAGGATGACAAGAAAAAGAGATTCGGTTTCTGGTTTTTCGAATAACCGGAATCGAAGAGATGTTCGTGGTCGACGTCTTAGGGAAATCGCGACGGCCGCTTCGCGTTAGATGCCAGTACAGCCTCTGTGCCGCCCATCGATACCGATCTTAATGGTTTGGAGAGGGATGGTCGAGCCGCTTTTTTCCAGCGCTTGCTGGACGGCATGGACGATGCCAAAGCAGCAAGGCACTTCCATATACACGATCGTGACACCCGTGATGCCGGAGAGTTTGAAGAACGCCTCCAGCTTCTCGGCGTACATGGCAACGTCGTCCAATTTTGGACAGCCGATGACCAGGGACCTGTCATGCAAAAATTCCTTGTGGAACCCTGCGTAGGCGTAGGCCACGCAGTCGGCCGCTACGACCAGTTCCCGCCCGCGCAGGAACGGCGCGGTGGGGGGCACCAGTCGCAATTGCACCGGCCACTGGGATAGTTCGGAGCCGCCGAGAGCTTCGTCCTCTGCGCCCGGTGTTGTATTGAGCCCTTGGGCCTGAAACGCGCGCAAAGCCGAGGAGGGGCAACCACCGGACTCAAAGGGGAGGTGGGGTCCGTTTTTTCCGTTCGGCTGTCCCTCACTCCGGGGGTGTGCTATAGGTCGTTGTTTGAGTTCTTGAATGCGTTGTTCCACCGCCGCCTCGCTAAAATCTTCTGCCAGTCGCTGTTCGATCGTGATCGCGCCCCCGGGGCAATCGTCCAGGCAGGCGCCCAAGCCATCGCAATAGACCTCGCCCACCAGCCGAGCCTTGTCGTCCACCAGCTCGATGGCCGCCTCGGCGCACTTGTCCACACACAGACCGCATCCGTTGCACAGGTCCGGGTCGATTCGAACGATCTCGCGTGGGACAGCGATCATAGGGTTCCTCCTCAAGGGCTCATTGATCTACCCACAGTCTACCCTCTGCGATCGAGGCGGGCCTTGACCTAGGTCAAGGGTACGTCGGTTTTTTCGTCCCTGATCAAGCTTGACGCCGAGGGGCTCTAACCCTAAGATAGGCAGGTTCTAAGAGATATTCTAGATACGCGCCCGTAGCTCAGCCGGATAGAGCAACGGATTTCTAATCCGTAGGTCGCAGGTTCGAGTCCTGCCGGGCGTGCCATCCTTAAGACCGCTTGGATCCTGCCTTTCCCTTGATTTCATTGAGGTTGCGGCAGATCCCGTGATCGCATCTTGTGTGCATGGTAATGCACGCTCATGCCCTGAAAAGCACGGTGTTACAGTCCCATTTACAGTCCCTTTTTTTGGCCCTGTTTCCGTATCGATCAGTGGGGCGACCGCGCTCTCGGTTCCCGTTACTCGCATTCTTTGGCGTTGTCCGGCGTCTCCCAGGTCGGGCAGGGAGTCGACTGCGGACCGCATGTTGAACGCGCCGACGTGGGCGTACCGGTCCATCGTCAAGGTGATCGTCGAGTGTCGGGCCAGCACTTTGACAACCGCCGGATGGGCCCCGCTTTCCACGAGCAAGCTGATGTATGTGTGTCGCAAAGCGTGATAGTCGAGCACGTGCCCGGCATCGTCCTCTGGTTCAATCTCCGCGGCGGCCAGGTCGGCCCGTAGCATCTCGGCGCTCCCCGTGCAAATAACCCGGCGAAAAACCTCTCTGATTCGGCTCCCCAAATTTAGGTTATTCTGAAATTCTCAGGATGGGACCAATTTAGGCTCTGCTGGAGTCCTTCAGCGGGGTGCAAATAGAATGCGCTCCTTGTATAATCTGAGCTTACGCAAATGGCTACTCATCTGGTTCTAGCCGAATCGAGGTTCAAATGCAACATCTTGTTCTACTCTTAGCCAAACTCGTCGACAACCAATCTGCTCGTTATCTTCTTTATCTCAAAGCCGAAAACGAAATCTATCGCGCACGACTTGGAAAAGAGATTCATACACGCGCGCACGAGCGACGTAAGCTGCTTAAGTTCGGCATGCCCCTTGGTGAGGATCTCAAAAAGCTTATCCAAATCGTGACCTATGGTACTTTCCTACGCTGGGTTCGGGAAAACAGCAAGTATCACTTGCCTCCAGCCAAAAGAGGCCGTCGTCGGACCAAGGCCCAGATCGAAGCTCTGGTCGTCCGTTTGGCCCGTGAGAACACCTGGGGCTATACGCGCATCTACGGCGAGATGAAG
>JAJDCN010000194.1 GCA_029260815.1 Planctomycetota bacterium | reverse complement strand
CCTCGTAGCGTTCGATGACGCCATCGCGCACCAATCGATCGAAACCGTCAGGGTTTAACGCGAACCCCGGCGGGATGCCGAGATCGACGATCGTCATGTTCGCCACACCGGGCCGGTTGTACCGCACGGTGACGCGACAGGTCAAGGTGTCCTGCGCCCGCAGCCGCGTGGTGTCGTACCGTTGCGTAATGGAGAGGGCCTTGGCCACCGGCCGTCGCTCGCCGCTCCAGGGCTTGTAATGGGTGGCGACGACTTGATAGGCCACGGAGCCCTTCCCGGCGACCTCCAGAGTCACGTGGTTCTCGCCCATACGGACGAAGTCGCGCAGGCTGATCAAGCGGAAGACGTCGCTGTCCGCCGGTGTGATTGTCAGGTCCCGCGCGTGCTTTCCATTTACCGCGACAGTCACCTGCAAGTCCACCGCCGGCCCGTTCGCAACATTAATTCCCGCCAGCAGGGCCTGCATGGCGAAGATCGTCGCTTGGGTCGAGTGCCACGTGCCCCGCGCGTCTTTGCGTTCGATTAGCCAGGTCAGCGCTTTGCCTACCGTGACCGGCGCGTAATCCGCTGCTTGATAAGCCTGGATTGCCAGGGCAGTCGTCTCGATCGCCAACACGTCGCCGCGGGAGTAGGTGACGCTTTCGCCCGTGGAGGACCAGAAAACCGTGTCGTCCGTTTCGTTCTTCAACCCATCCAGTTTCTTCAGCGCCGCAGTGGCCTTTGCCTTCTGTCCGCCCGTGCCCAGTGCGTTGGCGATCAGGGCCAGGGTGTAGGAATCGTCCGTGTTACCGATCCGCTGTGCCAGGTAGTCCAGGGTCTTGCCCATCTGCCCGCCCGTCTCGCCGCTCTGGGCCAGGCCCCAGGCGATGTAGGCGGTCGTGCGCACCTGCGCGGCTTCCCGCGTTCGCGTCCCGCGCCCGACGCGGCCGGAACCGTTCCAGGAGCCGTCGGCGTTTTGTTGAGAGAGCAGACGGTTGCGCGTCCGCGCGATCAGGTCCGGGTCCACGTCAAACACGCGGCTCATGTCGGTAAACTCCATCAAGCCGTAGGCCGTCAGCCGCGTGTCGCCGGGCGCCTGGCCGTACCAGTCGAATCCGCCGCCGTCCACCTCGAAGGTCAGTAGCCGCTGGTAGCCGTGGCTGATGTACTTGAGCGCCTTCGCCTCCAACTCCGGGTTCGTCTGGCCCGTGCGCTTCATGTAGTCCAAGACCAGCACATTCGGATACGTTGTCGATGACGTCTGCTCGAAGCAACCGTGCGGCATGCGGAAGATGGAATCCAACCCCTCCACCACCTGGCTGAAGGCGCCCGGATAGATCTTGACCACCAGATCGTTCGCCCCGGCCACCGCGTCAGCGGGGATCGTGAAACGCTGCGTCACGTTGTCCCCCAACTGCCCGTTGAAGGTCTCGTCCACCCGTTCCCCGTCCGGTTCCACCAACACGCTGCGCTCCACCGCGTCGGCCAAGGCCGTGCCGTGCGCCTTCACCGTCAGCGCGTGACGCCCCGGCCGTGTGGCGACGATCGGAAAGTACACGCTGCGCAGCGACTGCGGCGCGATCGCCAGCGTGTGCGTCGCGTCGCCCTTGAGCTGATACCAATCGCCCGGCGCCAGATCCAGTCGGACTGTCTGCGGCTTGTCCAGGTAGTTGAAGACCGCCACCGGGACATGCACGACATCGTTTTGCGTCAGTGTCGCGGGGAAGTCGATATCGATGAAGAAGTCCTGGAAGACCCGCAACGGCACCGAGCCCGCGCCCAGCTTCCCGTCTCGGGAAATCGCGCTCGTCGCTAACCGCCAGGTCGTGATGGAATCCGCCAGCGGAATCTCCAGTTGCGCCGTACCGTCCGCGTCCGTAATAATCTCCGGCCGCCAAATCAACGTCTCCGGAAAATGCCGCCGCACCCGCTGCGGCGCTTGGAGCTTCAATTCACTCCCGCCTTCCGGCTGTACTTTCTCTGGTGGTCCAGCTGGGCGATCATAAGGTTCGTGTGCCAATCTGGGCAATCGCCACTTCGGCGATTCCAGATCGGGCGCGTTGTCCGGCAATGGTCTAGCACTCGGCGCGGAGGCACGACCTTCAAAATTGGCTGTCTGCTCTCTAGAGCCGACTGAAGGGTCTACTCCAACATCGAGAGTTGCGGGCCATAGCAGGGCAACAATAAAGATGACTGCAAAGGAAATAAGGAGAAGCTCTACAAGAATGCGAATTGGCTCAGGTTTGCGTTCCGCCGACTTTTTCCCCGTCGATACATGCGAGAAAGATGCTGAAACCCATCCTGTAAGTGCGGCCGCAACGGCGGTACACGTGATTGCGATAATCGGGATGATCCACCACGGACCTTTCCAGTGGACCAAACCGGTTTCCTTATCAGAGGCGACGAGGATTAATAGGACAGACAAAATCGCGCATAGATAGGCTGCCGGCAGTGATTTAATCGCGTGACCAAACACGGGTGAGTTGTTAGGCATGGCGGCTTGACGTATTTTAAGCGCCGTACAAACCATGGCGAAGAAAACAGCCATGCCGACGATCCCGCTCAAATAATAACGAGGCAAGGCTTCAATAAGAGATGCAAATGCAGGTAAAACAAGTCCGGCGACCCAAAGTGCGGCCATGATTTCGACGGGCTTCCGAAGAGAAGTTGCTGGCGTCGTTTTGCTGGCAACGCTTCTTATCCTGTAGTGGAACAACGGGAATATGAGGAGAAAGAATAGGCCGAACGGGATAAAAACGCCCACTGTCGCCAGCCACTTGAAGAAATCGTCACGCTCCGCGCGGTAGCGGGTCTTCTTTTGTTCGAACGTCTCGCCGGGGCCGGGCGCGGGGGGCGCGGTGCCCTCGGCGCTGGCGAAGAGGATCACGCTGGCTTCTTCGATCTCTGGCTCTGGCTCGCCCAAGGGCACCGGCTCCGGCTCAATGGCCTCGCTGGGCGTGGTGGACAGGGGCGCGTGGATCTCGAATTTCGGCTTGAGCAATTCTTCCTGCAACGTGAAGTAGATTCGCTCCAGACCCGGCCGCATCTCGTGGAGCGCGAAGACCGCCTCGTCCACGCCCGCCAACGCCAGCGCCGCTTGTGTCGGCTCGCCGTCTGCGCGGGTTACGAGAAACTTCAGCAGCGCCGACTCCGCCGGGCGATAGGTCGCCTTGTCCAACTCCGCCGTGATCTTCAGATCATCCGCGCGGCGGACCTGGATGATCTTCGTGTCGCTGACGATCGCGCCGTCGTCGAAGCGATAGGCGTGCAACTGCACCGTGCCGAACAGATCCTCCGGCAGGTCCAGCGCCAGTTCGCCCGTGCCGTCGGTCACGTCGATCGCCTTCATCAACACCGTGCGGCGGTCCTGCACCACGTCCAACAGGATCCGTCCACCCGGCTTCGCGGAGATTACCTTTAGCTCGGCCGTCTCGCCGGAGCGGTAGATGGCGCGATCGGTCCGCAGCAGAAACGCGTCGGTCTTCTCTCCGGCCGAAATCCTCCGCGAGACTGTGGATTGGAACCCCTGCGCGTCCACCGCCTGGACGGTGAGCTTTTCCGTCGCCTGGGTCGGCGTGATCTTGACCTTCGCGATCCCCGCGAGGGAGGTCTTTATCTTGCTCTTGCCCGCGCCGATGGTCAGGGACGTTTGCGCCGGCCGCCCGTCCGGGTAGGCGGTCACGATGTAGAGATGATTCACCACGTTCTGCACCAGCGTCCCGGACTCAGGGATGATGTCGATGCGGATCGGCGCCATGGTCACCGTCAGGTCCGCGCTCTTTTTCAGCGTGTGC
>JAJDCN010000193.1 GCA_029260815.1 Planctomycetota bacterium | reverse complement strand
CGGCGGCTACGCGACCCGTACCGAAGACGTCGTGGACATTCACTTCAACACCGCAAAGCTCCTACTGAACAACACGAACCACGAGCCCGAAAGCGGGTAAAAAAGACCCAACAGTCGGCCTTCTGACTCGTATATCTGTGTAGTGACGATTCTCGCCTCCCGTCAGTTTGCAACGCAATCTTATGGAACGGAGAAGACCCATGATAAGAACCTTAATCCTTCTGGCGATGCTGCTGGGCCTCGGATTCAGCCTCCAGGGAGCCCTGGCCATCACGTCCGAGCAGGCCAGCAACGTCCGCGCTTTCGAATCTGATGAGGACGACGCTGGGAAAGACCGCAAAGAGCGGCGTAAAGAGATGCACGAAAAGCGCAAAGAGATGCGGGGAAAGGCAAAGGAAGGTAAGCAAGGCCGCTTCACTCTGACCGTCGTGGGCCCGAAGGGAGAAACAGTTACGACCCAGGCGATCACCGGCCCCCAACTGCGGCACCTGCAAGCGGCCCTGAAAAAAGCGAAGGAGGCCCCCAAGGATCGCCCGAAGAACCTGCGGGAATGGATGAAGACCCAGCCTCCCGAGCGCCGCAAGGAAATCCATAAGCAGCTCCGCGATCTCCCACCGGAAGAGCGTCATGCTTTCGTCGGAAAGCTGACCGAAAACCTCAAAGACTTGACGCCCGAACAGCTCAAAAAAGTTCAGGAACGTTTCGAGGCTCATTTAGATCAATGGAAGAAAAAGCTCACCGAGGAACAGCGCCAACAGATGCGCCAGCTCCATGAGAGCCACAAAAAGACGCGTCAAGCCCTGCACGAAAAGCTCAAGGGCCAGATGGACGCCCTGCGTGAAAGCCACAAAAAAGAGCTTACCGCGCTACGTGGGCAGTTTTTGAAAGAAGACGCCGCCGCAAAAGAGGAGGCGAAAGAAGAAGCGAAGGAAGAGGAAAAGACGGACACGACGGAATAGGCTCCGCCCACTCTGCGTTTCCAAAGGTGATGGAAGTACGATGGATCCCAACGATTTTTTCGGCGGCCTGGTCGGGGACGGCGCGGTGAGCGTCGACCCGGCAGGACACATTGCGACGGATGCTCAGGCGAGTGACAACGACCTGGCGCTGGCCGCCCAGGCGGGCGACGCGCAGGCCTTTATGACACTGGTCCACCGTCATCGCCAAAAGGCCTATTGGATCGCCCGGGACATGATCGGCCGCCATGAAGAGGCCCGCGATATCGCCCAGGAAGCGTTCATCCGGGTCTACCGGGCGTTGGGCCGGTTCAATCCAAAGAAGCGGTTTTATGCTTGGCTGTATCAGATCGTGGTCAACCTGTCCATCGACCACCTGCGCCGGCGCAACTACGCGGAGGGCCTGACCCTCGATGCGGTGCCAGAGATGCCCGATCACGCGGCCGGCCCCGAGACCTTGACCCAACGGGCGGAGCAACGCCAAGCGGTTGCGCAAATCCTGGAGCTACTGCCGGCCAAGTACAAGGCGGTGTTGATCCTTCGCGACATCGAAGGCTTCGACGGCCGCGAGGTAGCCAAGATCGTGGGGTGCACCCACGGCACGGTCCGTTGGCGGCTGTCCAAGGCCCGCCAGATGTTCAAAGACGCCTGGGTCGCGCGCTACGGCGCCGATGAAAGAGGGACATTATGAAATGTTCGAAAGCAAAATCTAAAATCCCTCTACTGGTGGGTGGCGACCTACGCCCGCACAAGGCAGAGGCGGTGCAGAAGCATCTGCTGACCTGCACCGCTTGCGCGCGGGATTTTCAACAGACCCAAGAAGCGCTCTCCGCGCTGAGCGCGGCCCATCTCGAGACCCTCCCCGACGAAGCGTGGCTTGGTTTTAACACGCGAGTCAAGGTCGCCGTCGAGCACGAGCCGGCTCCAACGCTCGGTTGGTGGCACACGTGGATGCCCCAGGGCATGGCGTTGCGCGCTCTACTGGGCGGTGCCGTGGTCCTGGCGATCCTGGCCGGCTCGGGAATCCTTTTCGGCCCCGCGGAGACAGACACGAGGCAAAAACAGATCGCCACCGGACCGGAATCCACGCCGGAGATCGTAACGGCCACGAAGGACGAAGACGCTGGTTTCGATTACGAGGCCTATGTGGACCAATTGCCCTACGCCCTGGAAGAGGTCACGGTCCTGGCCGGACACGGCGACATATAAGAAACACAAAATTGCTGGAGCCAAACCATGAGAAGCATCGCACTTGCATTTGTTGTCGTATTCACCGTTCTGGGCGTGCAAAGCGACCGCGCGCAAGCCGGCGTCTTGGACACTCTGGAGGAGGAAAGGGTCGCGCTAATTGCCCAAGTTCAGCCCAGTGTGGTCGCGATCGAAGCCATAGGTGTAGGCGAGCGGAACCAACTTCCTCCGAGCGGGCAACCAGAGTCGCCTGAACAATACCACGCCAGGTTAGAAAGAATGCTTCGCGTGTTGCAACAAGACGTGGGTCCAGATCATCCGGACGCACGTAAAATCCGAATTCAAATTGACCACGTCAAGCGTCGACTGAAGGGCCGTAAAAAGGCCCAGGCTCCGCCCGACGAACCTCAAAAGGTTCGGGTCTCCGGCGTGATTGTAGATTCGGAGGGTCACATCTTGACGGTGGGCTTTCGATCTACAAAGGCAGAGGATATTCAGGTTACACTGCACGACGGAAAAACTTACCCCGCCACGCGGATCGGTTTTGACCCGGCCTCGAAGCTTGCACTGTTGAAAATCACGACGGATCATCCGCTGCAGCCGCCGAAGTTTGGCAAGTCGGCAGATGTGAAGGTCGGGGCCTGGGCCCTGGCGGTGGGGAACCCATATGGCCTGTCCGGTTCGGTTTCACTAGGCATCGTTTCGGGTTTGGACCGAACTGTCGGCAAGAAGAACCGCCGCTACAGCAATCTGATCCAGACCACCGCCACAGTCAATCCTGGCGACTCCGGTGGAATGCTGGCCAACGCCAAGGGTGAGGTCATCGGCATCCTGTCGTCCACCTACGGTCGCGCGCCTTCGCGCAGGCACTTCCGCAAATTTCTCCACGAGATGCATGGCAACCTGGCGGCGGATCTGGACATCCTGGGCAGCCCGAAGCAAATGGCCCAGATGACCCCGGAAGAAATTGCCCAGCGGATTCAGAAGATCAAGACAAACCGGCAACAGATGGTCGAGCGGATGATGGGGGCCATGTCCTCCATGGACGTGGGACAGACGGAGTCGGCCATGGGCGCCGAAGGAATCAACTTTGCCATCCCCATCGACGCGGCTCTGGCGGTGGTGGAGCGGCTCAAGAAGGGCGCGGCCCCACCGGCCAATACCCGATTGGGCGTATCCATCGACCGTTTGGACGCCCCCCTGCGGGCGCAACTGGGCTTGGAGCCGAATGTGGGTGTCGTAGTCACCCACGTGTTGTCCGGTTCTGGTGCCGAGAAGGCTGGCATTCAACAATGGGACGTTCTGGTGGAATTCGCCGGGAAAAAAGTTATGGGTCCGGACGGAATCAGAGCCTTGGTCAAAGAACACATTCCAAACACAAAGATAAATGTTAAACTCTACCGAGCTGGCAAGCCCATAGACTTGGAGGTAACCCTTACCCAGGGATAGGACCTTCAGTTTTATCCAGACGAAGGGATTACGTTTCAGTCGGGCCGACAGCACAGGGAGAAAACCCCGCGGGAGATGGTAGAGGCTTAACATGCGAAATCTTTCGGTCTGTGTGCTGGCGATCCTTGTTTTGACGGGCTGCGGACATGCGCCCGCGGGCTCCGACCGCTCCTCCGTTCCTGCGGCGCAATCGACCGCCGTAAGGCTCGACCCCACACCGGTCGGTGGTCGCTACGACGCGGTCGTGAATCCGGCCGAACGGGACACCCTGTTCAAAAAACTCGCCAAGCTGCCAGTCACGCTGCCCGCGGCCCGGATTATCCCGAAATTACTGAATCCCAGCGTTGTGAACATCGTTGTGGAACGCAACCGCGCGCGACGCAACCCGGTAGGCTCTGCGGCCAAGGGTTCCGGCTTCATACTCTCCGCAGACGGCTACATCGGCACCAATTTCCACGTGGTGGAGGATGGACACAACATCCGGGTGACCACCATGTCCGGCCGGGAATACCCGGCCACGATCCATGGCGTGGATCGCAAGACCGACCTGGCGGTGCTCAAGGTCGATTCAAAGAATCTGATTCCCGTGCGGATGGGCAACTCCGAAAAGCTGGAGGTCGGCGAGGTAGTCATCGCCATCGGCAACGCCTTCGGCAACTTGGGCCACACCGTGACCCTGGGCATCGTGAGCGCCATAGGGCGCACCGATGTCGCGGTCATCTCTCACCGCTATAGATACGAAAACTTCATCCAAACCGATGCGGCGATCAACAAGGGCAATTCCGGCGGGCCACTGATCAACATGCGCGGCGAGGTCGTCGGCGTCAACACCGCGATCCTGTCCGGCTCCGGCGGCTTCGAGGGCGTCGGTCTGGCGGCGCCGATCAACCAGGCCCGTTTCGTCTTCAACCGGCTCATGGAAACCGGCAAGGTCGTACGCGGCTGGCTGGGCATCGATGCACGGGACTTGACCCCCGCCCTGGTGCGGCGCGAAACGAATAAGAAAACCGTGGCCGAGGCCCTGGCCGCGCTGGGGCTGCAACAGCTCTCCGGCGTACTGGTCAACCAGGTGAATTTTGGGACGCCAGCCGCCAAAGGGACGCCGCCTATGAAACGCGGTGATCTTATTATCGGCTACGACGGCGATCCGATCACGCGACTGGACGATTTCCGCAACCGGGTCGCGAAGACACCGGTAAATCAAGTGGTGAAAATCCAGGTCCTGCGCGACAAGAAACCGATGGAAATTCAGATAAAAATCGGCGAACAGCCATCCGACTGACCGCTCGCCGGAAAGGAGGGGGAGATGCGACCGCTTGGAATCATCTGTGTGACGGCCGCCGCGGCATTCGCCGGCGGGTGCGCCTACAACCACGGCCACTACTATCCAACGAAAATCCACCCGGAGCCGGCGGCCAAAATCAGCCGAATCGGAGTCACCACCCGTCCGGTGGCAGGGGCCTACGTGATCGACGTACTCAAACACAGCCCCGCCAAAGCGGCGCACGTTCGAGTGGGCGACCTGATCGTGGAATTTCAAGACAAGCCGGTCGGCGGCGCGCCGCGCTTGAACAAGCTGCTGCTCCACGCCAAACCCGGCCGGGAAGCGGACCTCACGATCCTGCGCCGCGACCGGGAACTGTGGCGAAAAGTCCAGGTCCGTGCCCTGCTCCAGGGTTATCGCGAAGGAATCGACGTGGTCGCGCCGGACATCGGTGTGGACACGGTGACCGCTCGCGGCGCCTACGTGGTCGGTACGTGGGACGGCTGGCCGGCTCAGGAGCAGTTGGGCCTGAAACCGGGCGACATCCTTCTGGAGCTGGACGGCAGGCCGGTGGGTGGCCCTCAGGGCCTGGACCGGGCTCAGTCGAGGCTCAAGGCAGGGTTCCCCGTCGCGGTTTTGTACCTGTCCCATGGTAAACTGATTGCAGACGAGATCAGCGCCCGCACGGCCCTGCTGGATGAGAACAGCAACCGCATCGAAGAGCCGGCAGCGTATAAGTTGAAGATCCCGATTTTGTTTGCTTACAAAGAGAAAAAAAACCAGGGCGCCACGAGGACGCATCTGGCGATCGGAAATCTTTGGTTTTTCCATCTGTTCCGATACGTGGAAAAGCCGAACAAAACAAGCGTGGAGATCGGAAGCATCCCATTTGATTGGTTACTATGAACATTCAGACACGACACGACCTGGAACAATACGAAGAGGCCCACTTGGCCCCCTACGCCATGCGCGCCGCCGATACCCATGGCCGCGTCCATCCGGAGACCGAGCACCCTTACCGCTCCGCCTACCAGCGCGACCGAGACCGCGTGGTCCACAGCTCCGCGTTTCGCCGACTGGAGTACAAGACGCAGGTGTTCGTCAACCAGGCCGGCGACTATTACCGCACCCGGCTGACCCACACCATGGAGGTCTCCCAAATCTCGCGCACCATCGCGCGGGCCCTGCGCCTCAATGAGGACCTGACCGAAGTAATCGCTCTGGGTCACGATTTGGGCCACACCCCCTTCGGGCACGCGGGGGAAGGTATCCTCAACGAACTGATGGCCGGCAACGGCGGGTTCAACCACAACGTGCAGGTTCTGCGCGTGGTCGATCTGTTGGAAGAGCGCTACCCGGACTTCCTCGGACTCAACCTCACGCGGGAAGTGCGTGAGTCGCTCATCAAGCGCTCCCGCGGCAGCTACGACCGCTCCAGTACCGAGTTCAGCGATCGCGGTCAGCCCCTGTTAGAGGCCCAAGTGGTCGACCTGGCCGACTCCACCGCCTACGACAACCACGACATCGACGACGGTCTGCGGGCGGGCCTGTTCGCCGAGTCGGATCTGCAAGATCTGGAGCTGTGGAAACTGGCCGTTGCCGAAGTCTTTAATCGCTACCCAAAGATCAGCGGACGTCTGCTGCCCCGGCAGGCGATCCTCAACCTGATCAACCTGGAGGTGACCGATCTGATCAATCATAGCCTGGAGCGGATCAACGATCTGAACCTGGCCAGTCCGGTTGATTGCCATAAACTGAAAGACTATGTACTCGCGTTTTCTCCGGAGATGGCTCGTATGCGCGCTGCGTTACAACGGTTCCTGCATCAGCGCATGTATGGCCACCACCTGGTACGGCGCATGCAGAAGAAGGCCCATCGGATCCTCGCGGCCATTTTCGAGGAGTTCGCAACCACACCTGAACTGATGCCCGAGCACTTCCAACACTGGGCCGGAGAGGTCGGGGTCGAGCGAGGCGTTTGCGACTACATCGCTGGAATGACCGATAGACACGCCCAAGAGGAATATGCTAAACTCTTCTTCCCGGACCAGAAGCTGTAAGTCGCGCCCCAGCGGCGTGCTGGGGCCGCAGTCGAAACCGATCGGGGGGAAGTGGCGTTGACAAAGGCCGTTCTGCGCATTATTTTCGTCCTGGCCTGCGCCGGGATCGGATACCATTTCTACAGGCCGAACGAGTCCGGCTTTAATCACTACGGGCTGATTCTGGGCCTTTCCGCCAGCTTGGCCATCGTGGCCCTAGAGATCGGATTCGCACGCCGTTTCCTCGACTACGTCCCGATCGTCATGCTTGGCTTGATCTTTGGGTTCATCGCCGCGCACCTTGTGCTGCAAGCCTTGTTCCTGCTCCCGTTCTTTGAAAATTACGAAGATGAATTGTACGCGCTCGATAGGAAACGTGCCATCGCACAAGAGGAGCGCGATCGCAGTTTGGATCGAGCCGAACAAAAAATTGCGGACCTGGAAGCCAAAAAAATCCAGATGCTCCGCGACCAGCGGAACGTGGACGAATTGGGTGCGCTTGATCGAAAGCTCTCAGCTACACAAGCAGAGCGCGATCGCGGTTTGGCCCGAGCCAAACAAAAGATCGCAGACCTGGAAACCAAGAAAAGCGAGATGCTCAGAGACCAGGAAAACGTGGAGAAATGGAAGAACGTGATCCGGTTGTCCGCCACGTTCGTCCTCGTCTATCTTGCCGTCCTTGTGATCCTGCAGACCAAGGACGACTTCAAGTTCATCATCCCCTACGTGGAGTTCGCGCGCCAATCCAAGGGCAGCAAGCCGATGATTATCGATACCTCCGTGATCATCGACGGTCGAATCGCGGACATTTGCGAGACAAAAATCATCGACTCCGTGTTGGTCATCCCCCGGTTCGTTCTGGCCGAGCTTCAGGCCATCGCCGATTCGTCCGATCGCATGAAGCGCAAACGCGGCCGGCGCGGGCTGGATATCCTGCATAAACTACAGGAATCCCCGGGCGTAGAAGTCCGGATCAACGACTCCCGGTTTCCAGCGACCAAAGAGGTCGATGCCAAACTGATCCAGTTGGCGAAAAAGCTCGAGGGCAAACTGGTGACCACCGACTTCAACCTCAACAAGGTCGCCACCCTCCAGAGCGTAGAGGTGGTCAATATCAACGACCTGGCCACGGCCTTGCGGCCGGTGGTTCTGCCCGGCGAAATCATGAACGTGGAGCTGATCCGCGAGGGCGAGGAGGCCGGTCAGGGGGTTGGCTACCTGGACGACGGGACCATGGTCGTGGTGGACAACGGGCGCGACGTCATCGGTTCCACGGTTGGAATCACCATCACCAGTGTCCTGCAAACCTCCGCGGGAAAAATGATCTTCGGAAAAGTCAAGAAGACCGAGAACCGCTCATGAGTGCGATCGCTCTGCTGATCCCTGCCGCCGGCCGCTCCGAGCGCGTCGGGTACGACACCAACAAGCTGCTACTGCCCATCGGCGGCAAGACCGTCCTGCATCGTACCCTCCAAGCCTTCAAAGGGATCGACGCCATTCGCGAGTTGA
This sequence comes from Planctomycetota bacterium, assembly GCA_029260815.1. Taxonomy (GTDB): domain Bacteria; phylum Planctomycetota; class B129-G9; order JAJDCN01; family JAJDCN01; genus JAJDCN01. The sequence continues at coordinate 3,778 of JAJDCN010000193.1, read as the reverse complement.
TCCTTATTTACGGCGAGCAGACGCGCGAGGCGGTCCTGGCGGAAGCGGGTTCCGGCGAACACGCCTTTTTGCATATCAAGGCCGTGGCCGGCGCGGAACGCCGGCAGGACTCCGTGGCCAACGGTCTAGCGGCCGTGTCGGACGAATGCGACACGATCATGATCCATGACGCGGCGCGACCCTTCGTCCATCAGACGTCCATTCAGGCCGCCATCGACACCTGCCAGCAGGTCGGTGCCGCCTCGGTCGGCATCCCCTGCCGCGACACGATCAAGCGGGTCCTGGAAGAGAACTTCGTGGAGCGAACCGAAGACCGAACGGTTCTGTGGCAGACCCAGACCCCGCAGATCTTCGACAAGACGGTGCTCGTCGACGCGATCGAATACGCGCGAACCCACCGTATCCAGACCAATGACGAAGCGGAGCTGGTCGAACGGATGGGCCAGAACGTGCAGATGGTCCTGGGCTCGCCACGCAATATCAAGATCACCACCCCCGACGACCTGGCCATCGCGCAGGCGCTCGCTGCCGTTGACATGCCGGGCCCCGCGGACGCCTGAGTTTGCCAAATCGGCTTGCCGCCTCCGCGATCTCCTGTTATACTGAACCCATGATTCCAGAGAACGAATTCATTGCAGGCCTTAAAGAGAAGGGCTTCGACTTCTTTACCGGCGTGCCCTGCTCTCTTCTGCACGGGCTGGTGATGGGCTTGGAAGAAGACAAGTCGGCGGGCTACGTGGCGGCGATCAAGGAAGACGCGGCGGCGGGCTTGGCCTGCGGAGCGTCCATGGCGGGGCGCAAGTCCATGGTTCTGATGCAGAACTCCGGCCTGGGCTACAGCCTCAACGCCTTTACCTCGCTCCACATGATCTACAAGACCCCCTGCCTGATCCTCATGTCTTGGCGCGGCTACGAGGGCAAAGATGCGCCGGAGCACATTATCATGGGACAAATCAATGACAAGCTGCTCGACACGGTGGGCATCCCCTGGCGGGAGTTGACCGAGGCGACTTGGCGTGACGACTTGGCCTGGGCTGAGGAGACAATGGCGAAAGAACAGGTCCCGGTCACCCTGTTGGTGAGAAAGGGGGTCTTCCGTGGACCGCATTGAGGCCGTCACCGACATCATTGGCGCGTTGGACGACGACCTGCCTATTGTCCATGCCAACGGAATGATTTCCCGGGAATCGTTTTCGGTCAAGGATCGCAAGGCGAACTTCTACATGATCGGCTCCATGGGCCTGACCATGTCCATCGGCCTGGGCGCCGCCCTGGCCCGTCCAGACAAAAAAGTAGCAGTCCTCGACGGTGATGGCAACGTCCTGATGAACATGGGCACTCTGGCCCAGATCGGCGCCCTGGCGCCGGCGAATCTGTACCACATCTGTTTGGACAATCAAACCTATGCGTCCACCGGTGATCAACCCACGATCTCCGGCGCGGTAGCGCTGGAGCGGATCGCCGCCGCCGCCGGGTATACGAGAGCCTGGAAGGTGACCGAGCGCGCGGCGCTCGTTCCGGCGCTGCACGAGATGTTCGCCAGCGACGGACCGGCGTTCCTGTTAGTCAAAGTCGCTCCAGGCAACCTGCCGGGTGTGGCTCGCATCCCCTATCCTCCCGAAGAGATCCGTGACAACTTCTCCGCAGCGATGAAAGTCTGACACCATGTCCAGAACCGTTTTGCTTAACCCGGGTCCCGTCAACGTGAGTGACCGGGTTCGCCAAGCCCTTCTGCAACCGGACCTGTGCCACCGAGAGCCGGAATACTTCCAGATGGCCCGGCGCGTCCGTGAGAAGCTGCTACAGATCTGCGACGTCTCCGCGGAGGACTACACCAGCGTGTTGATCAGCGGCTCCGGCACGTCTGCACTGGAGGCAGCGGTCTCCTCGTCCATTAGCGACGGAGGAAAGCTGCTGGTGATCGAAAACGGCATCTACGGCGAGCGCATCACTGCCATGGCCGGCGTGTACCGAATCCCGACCGTCCGGCTCCATCACGATTGGGGCGAACTTCCCAACCTGGAGGCCTTGGAAAAATTACTGGCCGGGGACGACGGGATCGAGATGGTGGCGATGATCCACCAGGAGACGACCACGGGCCTGATCAATCCGGTTGCCCCCGTGGCAAAGCTGGCAAAGAAGTATGGCAAGACCATGTTGCTCGATTCCATCTCCGGTCTGGCGGGCGATCCGCTGGACGTCGCGGGGGATCAAATCGACATTCTGGTGGGCACAGCCAACAAGTGCATTCAAGGCTTCCCCGGCGTCGCGTTTTTGGTACTGACCCGTGCGATGATCGAGAAGATGCGCGACTATCCGAAGCGAACGGTGTATTTCGATGCAGTCAATTACTTCGACAAGCAGGAAGCCGACGGTACGCCCTTCACGCCGGCGGTGCAGATTACCTACGCCTTCGAAGCGGCTTTGGATGAACTTTTGGAAGAAACCGTTGCGGGCCGTACCGCGCGCTATGCGGCCGCGGCAAACTTTTTGCGCGACACAGCGCAGAAAATCGGCTTGGAGTTTTTCATTCCTCGGGAGCATTTCGGCAACACACTGACCGCTTTGAGCCTGCCGGAAGGGATGACTTACGACCAGGTCCATGACGCACTCAAGGCCTCCGGCTTCGTCATCTACGCGGGCCAGGGCGGGCTGGTCCATCAGATCTTTCGGATCGCCAACATGGGCGGCATCACGCAGGAAGAACTCGACCGCCTTGCTGCTTGCATGGGAGACCTGTTCGCCGTATGAAAGCGATCATTCTTGCCGCGGGCATTGGAAAGCGGCTCAAGCCAATCACAGACACCACCCCCAAGTGCCTAATCTCGGTGGGCGGGCGAACCGTCCTGGACCGGTTTCTGGAAGGCGTGGTCGCTTGCGGTATCGACGAGATCGTACTGGTGGTGGGGCATCTTCGGGAGCAGATCCGTGCCACGGTGGGCGAGCAATTCGGCGGGGTTGACGTGCGCACGATCGACAACGACGTTTACGAGAAAGGTTCGATCCTGTCCCTGTGGGCCGCGCGAGACGAATTGACGCGAGACGCGCTAATTATGGACGCGGACGTGATCTTTCATCCGCGCCTGCTCAAGAAGCTTGTGGAATCTCCCCATGCAAATTGCGTGCTGATGGATACATCCGCCCAGGCCACGGGCGAGGAGATGATGCTGGCCGCCCGCTCCGGTCGGGTGACCCAGATCGCGCGAACGCTCGAAGAACCCTACGACGTGTGCGGCGAAGGCGTCGGATTCTTAAAGCTGTCCGGTGCGGCTGGAACGCTCCTCGCGGAGCAAATGGCGGTGTTCTTGAAGGCGGGTGACAAGGATGGCTGCGAATATGAGGACGCGTTGAATCTCTTCTTTCAGGATGTGGCGGTCGGTTTCGAGTCGGTGGAGAGCCTGCCTTGGACGGAGCTGGATTTTATCGGCGACGTGGAGCGGGCCGAGAAGGAAATCCTTCCTCGCATCCCCGCAGCGCGATAGCGTTGTTAGTCCTCATCGATTTCGCCAGTGACCCGGAAGAAGCGTTCGATTAGGTACCGGAAGCCTTCCGGAGCGTTTTCCTCGACAAGTCGCAAGGTTTGCTCAGACTCCCGCTCTCGAAAACCGATCGTCTCGCCCCCTTCCTCGACATTCATTTCCAACGCCTCCGTTTCGCCATCTGGACGCTCCCCCTCTTCTTGTGGATCGCCGGACGGCTCCTCTTGTTGCGGTTGCCCTTTTTGCTGCCCCTTTTGTTGACCCTTCTGTTGCTGCTGTTGTTGTTGCTGTTGTTGTTG
>JAJDCN010000192.1 GCA_029260815.1 Planctomycetota bacterium | reverse complement strand
GAATCCGCGGGGATGTCCCAAGGGCTTTACCTTCCAGCGCAGGGTGTATGGTCCGTACCGCCTCAAAGGTCCGGTGGTTCGTAAAGGGTGGAAGCAATGGGCCGATGACGAATTTCCCTCTTTGTCCGATGACCCGAAGCTGCGGGCAAAGTACAAGTTCGACGATCGTGGGAACGACACGTTCGTCCGGGTCAGCTGGAAGGACGCCTCGGCCTATGCCGCAAAGGGCTTGATGGCGGTAGCTCGTACCTACAGCGGCGGCGATGGCAAGCGGAGGCTTCTGGCCGACGACTGCGAACCCGAGATGCTTGAGCATTGGCATGAAGCAGGAACGCGGACGATGAAGATCGGTTCGTCTCTTCCGCTCCATGGGCTCGTAGGGAAGTTCGGCCTGTTCCGATTTGCGAACATGATGGCGCTGGTCGACCATCATGCTCGCGACTCCAAACCTGAGGATGCTCAGGGCGCGCGGGAATGGACGGAGTACACCTGGCGTGGCGATCAGGCTCCGGGCCAGCCCTTTGTCCACGGCCTGCAAACCTCCGACATGGACATGAACGATCTACGTTTTTCCAAATTGACCATCCAGATCGGCAAGAACCTCGTCGAAAACAAAATGCCAGAGAGCCACTGGCTCAACGAGATTATGGAGAGAGGGGGCAAGATCGTCGTGATTACCCCCGACTACAGTGCTCCATCGGCCAAGGCCGACTATTGGATCGGCGTGCGTGCGGGTCTATCCGACACTTCGGTCCTGCTCGCTGTGACCAAGATCCTGATGGACAAGAAATGGATCGACGAGACATTTATCAAGCAGTTTACCGACTTCCCACTGTTGGTCCGTACCGACAGCCTGCGCCGGCTTCGACCGGAGGAAGTGGTCAAGGGGTACAAACCGAAGGATATCAGCGCAGGCCCATCGTTCAAAATTCAGGGCATGACCGACGAGCAGCGGGCGAAAATCGGCGACTTTACAATTTGGGACGCCAAAGCGAATAAAGTGGTCGCGGTCTCTCGCGAAGAGGTCGGCAGCCACGCGAATATGAATTCCGCTCTGGAAGGCGTGTTTAAAGTCACTGACGTCAATGGTAAGGAAGTCGAGGTAATGCCGGTCTACGAGATGTACAAACAACATCTCGTCGATTACGACCTGAAGACCGTAGAGGAAATCAGCGGCGCGAATCCGGCGCTCATAGAACGGCTTGCAAAAGACATTTGGGAGACCACCCAAGCCGGCCAACCAGTCTCCATACACCACGGCGAAGGCACCAACCATTACTTCCACGGCACGCTGCACAATCGGGCCTGTTACCTGCCCATGATGCTTACCGGAAACATCGGCAAGCACGGGGCCGGCGTATTTACGTGGGCTGGCAATTACAAGGGCGCTCTGTTTCAAGCGTCTCCGTGGACCGGGCCCGGCGTCGGTAGCTACAGCCACGAGAACCCGTTCAAGCCGGTGCTGGACGACAACGTCCGTATCAATCACGGTCATCTCCACAACTATACAATGGGCGAAGACGTCGCCTATTGGGGCCACGGCGATCGACCGCTCGTGGTCAATACACCCCAGCAGGGGCGCAAGGTGTTCACGGGGAAGACACACATGCCCACCCCGACCAAGGTCATGTGGTACAACAACGCGAACCTGATCAACCAGGCGAAGTGGGTCTATCACCTGATCGTCAATGTCCTCCCAAAGATCGACATGATCGTGGATCAGCAGGTCGAGTGGACCGCCTCGGCGGAGTATTCGGACATCGTGCTTCCAGCCAACTCCTGGGTCGAATTTGAAGACCTGGAGTTGGGCGGATCCTGCTCCAATCCGTTCCTTCAGGCGTGGGGCGGGAATGGCATAAAACCCGTACACGATTCAAAGGACGATGCCGCCATATTTGCCAGCGTATCCGATGCCTTGGCCGGCATCACCGGCGACAAGCGCTTTTCGGATTATTGGAAGTACATTACCGAAAAGAAATCCAGTGTATACATTCAGCGAGTCTTGGACAACTGCACCACGACCCGAGGCAAGAATGGGCCATACCAAGTAGAAAAACTTCTCAAGGGCGAGTACGGCGGCGAGCCGGGCGCGGCGCTGATGCTGTTCCGCACCTACCCCCGGGTGGCATTCTACGAGCAAATCTATGATAGCATTCCTTTCTATACGGACAACGGGCGCCTGAGTGGCTACTGTGATTTGCCGGAGGCGATCGAGTATGGAGAGAACCTCATTGTTCATCGCGAAGGCACGGAGGCCACGCCGTACCTGCCGAACGTGATCGTTTCCACCAGCCCGTATATCCGGCCCAACGACTTTGATGTTCCATTGGAAGAGATGGATGCCGACCTTCGGACAATTCGCAACGTCAAGTTGCCGTGGAACAAGGTCAAAGAAACGGTTAACCCGCTCTGGAGAGACGGCTTTCGCTTCTTGTGCTCGACACCCAAGAGTCGGCATACCACCCACTCCTCGTGGTCTACGGTGGATTGGCACTGGATCTGGAGTACAAGCTTTGGCGATCCGTACCGCCATGACAAGCGGTCGCCCGGCGTAGGCGACAGGCAGATTCAAATGAATCCACAAGCCGCCACGGATGGAGGTCTAAAGGAAGGGGATTACGTTTATGTAGACGCCAACCCTTCCGATCGGCCTTACGTTGGTGCCCGAGACAAAGATCCTCGATCCAAAGCGTTCCGCTGCATGGTGCGCGTCAAATTCAACCATTCGCTTCCGTATTCCATGACGATCATGAAACATACCGGTTGGATCGCCACAGAACGGACCGTGAAAGCGCACGAGTCGCGGGCCGATGGGCGAGCCTTGGCGGAAGATACGGGCTACCAATCGAATTATCGGTACGGTTCTCACCAAAGCATCACACGGAGCTGGCTGATGCCGATGCACCAAACCGACACGCTGTTCCACAAGAAAACCGGCGCCATGGGGTTTGTTTTCGGCTTTGCCGTAGACAATCACGGGGTCAACACCGTACCCAAGGAGTGCCTGGTTCGCATTGAGAAGGCTGAGCCGGGCGGGGTGGATGGAAAGGGCGTGTGGGAGCCGGCAACGACCGGCCATTCCCCAGGCGCCGAATCGGAGACCATGAAGCGTTACCTCGCCGGTGGGATGATCTCGTCGAACGAGGCATAGAAAGCTGGAAGGAGTTCTCCATGCACGAGAGCGAACACCCGAAGAACAGTCCTGTAGAACCAGAAGATCCGATGATGCTGAAGGCCGAGCCGGTCAGCGGCGATCCGGAGGTCATGCTGGCCTGCATCGTCGAGGAGTATGCCCGGATGGGATGGGGCGCAGACGAAATCATGGAACTGTTTGACAAACCGTTCTTCCGAGCCACCAATGGGTTGAAAGCCCTGTTCGGTGAGGATGAGATTCGAAAACGGATAGAAAGCACACTTCGGCAATGCGGCGTGCTTCGCTGCAAGGAGACCCATGCCGAACCAGAAACGGAAGTGTGACGCACAGCAACGAGGACCTTGCAGGGGAGGACCGGACGATGTCCAAAGTCTATAACTGGCAGCTTGGCCGGAAAATGAAATATCCGTACGATGAGAATCACCCGGACTGGCAGTTCGCCTTCGTGTTTAATATCAATCGGTGCATCGCCTGCCAGACCTGTACGATGGCCTGCAAGTCCACCTGGACCTTCTCCAAGGGCCAGGAATTCATGTGGTGGAACAACGTCGAGACCAAGCCCTATGGCGGCTATCCGCAAAATTGGGATGTCAAGCTGCTCAACATGCTTGAGAAAGTCAATCCGGACAAGCAGGCATGGTCCGCTGACAAAGGCGGCACCGAAAAGCCTTACGGCACCTTTCAAGGGATGACGATCTTTGAAGCAGCCAAAAAGAATATCTCGCCGACCGGTAGTCAGCGGGCCTTGGGCTATCTGCCGACGGATGCCGAATGGCGCTCGCCCAACATCCACGAAGAAACGGCGGCCGGAGACACCATGAAGAAAGGAGAGTGGGGCCACTCTACCCAATTGCCCGAGCATAAAGTCTGGTTCTTTTATCTCCAGCGCCTTTGTAACCACTGCACCTATCCGGGCTGTTTGGCCGCCTGCCCGAGGAAGGCGATCTACAAACGTCCGGAGGATGGAATTGTCCTAATCGACCAAGAGCGCTGCCGTGGGTATCGCAAATGCGTCGAGGCCTGCCCGTATAAGAAATCCTTGTATCGTCCCACCACGAAAATCAGCGAGAAATGCATCGGCTGTTACCCGCGGATCGAAGGCAAAGATCCGACGCTCAGTTCCAACGGCGTGCCGCTGGAGACACGGTGCATGACCGCCTGCGTCGGAAAAATTCGATTGCAGGGGCTCGTCAAGAAGGCACCAGACGGGACATGGGCCAATGTTCCGGACAACCCGCTTCACTTCCTGATTCGCGAACGCCAAGTGGCGCTGCCCTTGTATCCCCAGTTCGGCACGGAACCCAACGGATTCTATATTCCACCACGCTGGGTACCGCGCAGTTATCTTACACAGATGTTCGGTCCGGGCGTAGACGCGGCAATCGAGCAATATGTCTGTCCTGACCGCGAACTACTCGACGTTCTGCAATTGTTCCGGGCATCACAACAGATCATCTTTAAGTTCAAGATCGAAAAGGGTCCCAAGGTCGCTGAACTGGAAGTCACGCTTCCCTCCGGGAAGAAGAAAACGCAGGAAGTCTACAACGATACCGTCATCGGTTACAACAAGAACGGCAAGGAGAGTATTCGAATCACGGTGGAAGAACCCACCTTCGAGCGCGGCTCCGAGCATGTGAACTCCATCTGAGCGGAGTCTCCAAAAGGAGTATGAGTGTGAATCCCAACGTAGAACCAAAGAAGTCGTACGTCGATGAACAAGCGGCCGTCGACGCAGCGCGGCATTGCTTGTATCAATTGTTCTATGCTCTTGTCTCGGATCCAAGTCCAAACGCTCCCGAGTTGCTGAGTGCTTCGGGTTTCGCACAAGAAGCTGCTGCCGCGGGAGCATTTCTTCGCGATGAACCCGCCGCGCAACCCGAGCACCTTGCTCCGGGCGAATTGTCTCCTCAATCGCTAGATATAGGGGAGCTGCTTGGTTTTTTCAGCGCAAACAGAGGCAATCTCCTAGAGGAGCACCAGCAGGTCTTCGGATTGGTTGCGTCAAAGGAATGCCCTCAGTACGAGACGGAATATTGTCCGCAGACGTTTTCGATTTATCGCTCCCACCACCTCGCGGACATCGCTGGGTTCTACCGTGCGTTCGGATTGGAGCCATCGCCAAAAATGCCCGAGCGCCCCGACCACATTGCGCTGGAACTAGAGTTCATGGCTTGGTTGATTACCAAGGAATATCATGCTCGCAATTCGAATCGGCCGGACGCCGAAGAGCGGGTTCAGATCTGTCGCGACACCCAAAAGAAATTTTTTGAAGACCACATCGCGTGGTGGGTGCCAGCTTTTTGTTACGCTCTCCGGCGCAAGGCGGACGGCCTCGAAAACAAGCGTGAATTAAATTCTAAACCCAAAAGCCTGTATGGAGCCTTGGGATATGCCCTGGCAGCATTCGTCCCCGCAGAGCGAGCCTTTCTTAACATCGAGCCGCCAACAGAGCTGGTGTCTCCACAACCCGAGGACGATTCCTGCTCATTCGAATCTGATTGTAGTTCCGACCAAGCGAACATCTAACAACAGATTAAGAGATGTGCGCCACTCCCAACCCCTAATCAAATCAGGCCAGGTTTCGCGGAATCAAAGACGAACTGGCAGCCTATCGTGTGTGGCGGAAGTAGAGCTTCAGCCGTACGCCCGCAACAAGATCCACGCCCTTCGGAGTTGGCTTTACTTTTCGGGCCCAAACGTGCATAAATCGGTCCGTAAGGTGTACGGAGTGTGCACCGACTATGTAGGTACCGTGTTTTGGCCCAGCACGAAAGTAAAGAACGCCTACAGCATCTTGTCCGTCATTCGTGGATGAGGCGCATCGATACGAAACAATCGAATTGAATTGATTTCATGGATGTAGTGTGATATACTATACAATTCATTAACGTGTGGGCCTTCCGTGAGGATTGGCGATTTTCGCCGTAACATGAAGAAAGTCATTGTCTTAGGCTCCACTGGCTCGATCGGCACCAATGCTCTGGCGGTAATCGAGGCGCTTCCTGACCGACTTCAAGCGGTCGCTCTGGCGGCCAACAATAACTGGAAACTCCTGTGCGAACAGGCGTTACGCTTCAAGCCGGCAGTGGTGTGCATCGCCGACGCGGCACACTATCAAGATGTCCAGCGGGAGCTTAAGTCGAGCCAGGTAAAAGTGTTAGCCGGCAAAGAAGGCCTTTGCGAGCTGGCGTTTCAGACCGAAGCAGACGTGGTGGTAACGGGCATCACCGGAGCAGCCGGGCTGGCGCCGACCCTGGAATGTATTAGGTCGAAGAAAACAATCGCCTTAGCGAACAAAGAATCGTTGGTCGTAGCCGGGCCGCTGCTCACCCGGCTGGCCAAAGAGCACGGGGCAGCGATTGTCCCGGTGGATTCCGAACACAGTGCCGTACACCAGGCAATCGGTTCAACTCCATATAAGGCAATTAATAAGGTCACGCTGACAGCATCCGGTGGACCGTTTGTAGACCGGTCGAAGGAGCAGATGGCCGAGGCGACAGTAGAGGCGGCCCTAAACCACCCGACGTGGAAGATGGGGCCAGTGATCACGGTCAACTCTGCGACGTTAGTCAATAAAGCACTTGAGGTTATAGAGGCTCACTGGTTATTCGGCGTGAGCACGGATCAGATCGAGATCCTGGTCCATCGGCAATCGGTTGTGCATTCCATGGTGGAGTTTGTGGACAATTCGGTGGTGGCCCAGTTGGGCGTGCCGGACATGAAGCTGCCGATACAGTACGCTCTAACGCACCCGGAGCGGTGCGTAGGAATCGCGCCAAAGTTGGATTTGGCCCAGGTAGGCACGTTGACCTTTGAGCCGGTGGACCAGGAACGGTTTCCAGCCGTAACCCTGGGGTATCGAGCCGCTTACGAAGAGGGCTCCATGGGCGCGGTGTTCAACGCGGCCAACGAGGTGGCGGTGGGAAAATTCCTAGCCAGACAGATCAGATTCGGTGATATAATACCGATAGTAGAAGAAGTTATGGCAAAACATCGGGTCGTGCAGGACCCGAGTTTGGAACAAATTTTCGAGGCCGATCGTTGGGCTCGAACGGAGGCGTAAGCATGCTCGAGAGTGTCTGGAGTGTAATCCAAGTCATTATTGGCTTTGGCTTTATAATTTTTGTCCACGAGCTTGGCCACTTCTTTTTTGCCAAGAAAGTGGGCATCCGCGTGGAGAAATTTTCTATCGGATTCGGGCCCAGGATCTGGGGATTTACCCGTGGGGATACCGAATACCGTCTCGCCATA
>JAJDCN010000191.1 GCA_029260815.1 Planctomycetota bacterium | reverse complement strand
GTTTGCGTCGGTGGCGTGGACATCCGCGTTGAGTCCGAGCAATGTCTGGATGACCTGCTCGCGTCCGAGCGCCGCGGCCCAGTGCAGGGGAGTGGTGTCCTGTATCGGGTCGCGAGCTGCAAGTAGGGCGGGGGAGTCTTCGAGCATGCGGTTGATTGTGTCGATTTCGCCGTCGGTCACCGCTTGTCGGAAGGCAACAATCTGTTTGGTGGAGAGTGCATCAGGTCCGCCGCTTCGGGCCGCAAAGTAGATCCCTACCGCCAGTAGGACCAAAGCGGCCCAGGTGGCGATCCTTCGTGGGGCGAGCGGGAGGCCACGGCGGGTGGGTTCGACCCGCTCACGGACGGGCCACGGAACGACCGCCGGCTCGGCGGCAAGTGCGGCAAGGGTTGACTGTGTGATCGACTCGACCCAGCCGTCGAGGGCGCCGAAGGCGGTGTTTAACTGTTCGCTTTGCCCGACCAGCTCGTCGCGCAGTTCCGGACAGGTCGAGCACGCTACGAGGTGCTTATCCTGCTCGGCGTCGGGTCCCATGCCGTCCAGGATCGCCCACAAGCGCTTTTCCGTTTCGCGACATCTCATGGCTGCTCCTCCGGCTCGGTGGCCTTCAGCTTGCGGCGCATGAGGGCGCGAGCTTTGACCAACCGTGCGTTTACGGTAGCGGTCGTCACGTGAAGCTGCTCAGCGATCTGTTTGTACGACAATCCTTCCAGGTGAAACAACAGCACCATCTCCCTCAGCCGCGCGGGCAGGGCGTCCACGACAGCGTACAGGTTCGCGTACTCGTCCGCCCGCTGGACTTGCTGATCTGGTTGAGTTTCCGGGTCGTCCGGGCGCTCCACAGGCTGCCCGCGCTCGGTCACCACCGACAATTGGTGCTGCCGTCGCGCGGGTGATTTAAACCATTCGAGGCATACCCGGATTGCGATTCCGGTCAGCCAGGAACTGAAGCTGTTCGGATCCTTGAGTGAAGCCAGGCCACGATAGGCGCGCAGAAACGTTTCCTGGACCAGGTCGGACACGGCGTCGCGGCAGCCGGTCTTTTTCCAGCAGACCGCCGTTATCCGGCGGGTATGGCGCTCCACCAAGAGCGCATACGCCTCCCGTTGCCCCTTCAGGGCGTCCCGATATAGCTGGGAATCGCTCGTTTCGATTTTCGAACTCCCGCTCAGCGATCGCGCAATTTTTGAGGTCCTCAACTCTATAGTGACCCATCGGAGCCAATTTCGCTCGTTTTTTTTCGGTATTTTTGGTCCAGTTGGTCGACGGCCGGCGCGGCTTGAATCGCCGGGTCTGCGGGAATTATCGGCACTGTTTGCCGGGGGCGATGAAAATGACCGGATAGGGTGGGGCGGTGACAATTTTTGGAGCATTGACGCGCGGGCGGCTACCGGGGCGCCCGGCCTGATCTGCGCCCGGAGATTTTTATGTAAGCAACTTTAAAATATTGGCTTATGCTGTCTTGGCGAGTTTTCGAGAAGGCCGCGAATTGAGGAAGAATTCCGAAGTTCAGGAAGACGGCTTCTCGGTTGAGAGGGGCCGTCCCGGGTTGGCTTGCTGGCATGGTGTTTGCTCTTACTTTAAGATGTATTCACAGGCATACCGACATGGCAGAGCGGTGGCCGACGGCGACCGCATCGGTGTAGGAGATTGAAATCAAATGCCCTCGTTATTCGAAATATCCGAAGAGCAAAGAGCCGCCCTGTCCGCCCTGTTCGACGTGGGTGCGACGGTGGTCTCGGCCAGCGATCATCAAGAGGCTTTGGAGAAGGTGCTGGGCACCGTGGCGGAATTGACCGGGGCGACGATCTGCTCCTTGCGCGTGCTGGACGAAAAAACCGGCGACCTGAATCTTGTGGCGTCGTTGGGCTTGAGCCGCGAATTTCTGGAAGTGGCCGACGACGTAAAGTTGGGCGAATCGGTGGTCGGCCGGGCCGTCAAAGAAAAAAAGCCCTATCCGATCGACAACATCGACCAGTCGCCGTTCAAGTTCACCCGCCTGGCGCGCGAACAAAACCTGCGCTCCCTATTGTCCGTCCCACTGATGCTCCATGGCAAGGCCAGCGGCGGATTGACGATTTATTCGCAAAAACACCATCACTTTACCGACAGCGAGATCCGTGTAATGTCGGCCATCGCCGGGCAGTTGGCGGTGTTTCTGGAAAACGCGTCGCTGTATAAAGACATGGTCGAGTCCCTCTCGACACTGATGATCGAGTACGAGTCGAAGAGCCGATTCTTTACCGGGCACTCTGCGCGGGTGACTCATTGGTCGGTGGCCTTGGGCCGCGCGACCGGGTTGGAATCGTCGCAGTTGTGGCTGATGGAGCGCATGGCGCCCCTGCACGACATCGGCATGATCCACGTGCGCGGCGATCTGTTGGAGCGGACCGACCCGTTGTCGGATGCGGAACTGGGCGAGATCCGCAGGCACGTGGAGATCGGTGAGGCGATTTTGCGGCCGATCAAGCTGTTCGGGCCGGGCCTGCACATGATTCGTAATCACCACGAATGGTTCGATGGCACCGGCTACCCCGACGGGCTCAAGGGCGTCGCGATTCCCAAGGCTGCACGAATCCTGGCCATTGCCGAGGCGTTCGAGGCCATGACCCATCCGCGCCCCTATCGGGAAGAAGCCAAGCCCCCAGGCGTGGCTGCTGAAGAGCTGATGGAATGCGCCGAGACGCAGTTCGATCCGGTCCTCGTGGAGAAGTTCCTCCAACTTCTCAAGACTGGCGAGTTGGGTACGGCCGAGCCTGATTGAACCTGAAAGCGACGCTGTGGATTCCTTCGAGGTGGGCGCTTTTTGTCCTTCTTCGCTGTTGTTCCGATCATTTTTGTCATCCTGAACGAAGTGAAGGATCTGGTTGGCAGAAGCGAAAGGTTCTTCGCCAACAAGATTCCTTGTGTTGCTCAGAATGAAGAAGAAGCGTGCTTTGTGTGTTCTGTGATGAAAGACAGGTGAGGCCCCTTTTGTTGAATGATGATATTGCGGAGCTCTGCCGTTTTCTACAGAAGCGATGCCCGTGGCTTCTGTAGAAAGCGCCTAGCTGCGCAGTGTAGCGTTGCATTGCTTCGCCAGGGCTTTGAGGATTTCCGCAACCGGATTGTCCGCTTCATCACTCGTCAGGGTCCGGTCGGCTGCGCGGAAGGTGAGACGTACCAGGAAGGCTTTTTTCCCCTTATCGATCTGCTTGCCGCGGTAGGTGTCCTCGTAGGCGATGGTGGTGAGGATCGAGGGGGCCACTGTCCGAATCGTGTCGTCGACTTGTTTCCATTGGACCCCTTCGTCCACCACCAGGGACAGCTCCCGTTCGATAGCCGGAAATTTCGGCAGGGGCGCGAAGCCGGTTTGCTTGCCGGTCCTCTCCACGAGGCGGTCGAAGCGGAATTCTAGATAGGCGGGTGTGGATTTGAGACCGAAGACCCGCGCTGTCTCGCGGGTCACTTCGCCCAGGAACCCTATGCGCTCGCGTCCGAGATAAACATCCGCCGAAACGCCCGGTTTCAAGGCCGTCCAGGTGCCAGGTTGGAATTCCACCGGGTCGGCGACTTGCAGCCGTTCCAGGAGAGCCTCCAGGGTGCCCTTGAGCGCGAAGAAGCCGGTGTGCTCCTTGTCGGTGTCTATCAGGGCCGCGAGGGTTGTTTGTTCGGTGGGCAGCTTCTGGCCAGCCACGGGCAGATGGACTGCGCCGAGCTCAAACAGCCGGACATCGGACTGTCCGGCGTCCTGATTGACCTTTCGCGTGCGCAGCAGCGCCGGCAGCAGGCTCAGGCGCAGCGCGTTCTCCTCCTTGTTGATTGGGTTCAGGACCGTTAACGGCTCCTCGGTGGACCAGGGGGAGAGCTTCGCGACCGACGGCGAGACAAAGGTGAGCGTCATGGTTTCCTGATAGCCGTCCGCCAGGAACAGGTCTTTTGTTGCACGTGCTATGCGGTCGTCCTGACTTGGTAGGACCAGATGGATTGGGATGCTTTTGGACTCGGGGATCTTGTCGTAGCCGATCAGGCGTGCGACTTCTTCGATCAGATCGATCTCGCGTTCCACGTCGCGGCGGAAAGAAGGGATGTGAACGTTCAGCGGTCCGCCCCGGCCACCCATGACCTCGAAGCCGATGGTCTCCAGCAGGCTTGCTGCCTCTTTGACCGGGACATCAACGCCCAGGATGCGGCCGATCCGCTCCGGCCGCAGGGTTACCGACCGGGTGGGGATGTGCCTCTCGCCGTGGTAAAGCACGCCCTTTGCGATCTTGCCGCCGCACAACTCGTGCAGGAGCGCGCAGGCGCGTCGAGAGGCGAAGTCCACCCCCGCCGGGTCCACGCCTCGCTCGAAGCGGTAGGAGGAATCGGTCGAAACCTTCAACGCGCGCGCCGCGCGCCGCGTGACGATCGGATCGAACTCGGCAGACTCCAGCAGCACCGCGGTGGTGCCCTCGGTGACCTGCGTATCGGCCCCGCCCATGACACCGGCGACGGCCACCGGCCGCGCGGCGTCGGCGATGACCAGCATGGAAGGGTCTAGAGTGTAGGTTTTGTCGTCGATCAGCCGGATCCGCTCGCCTTTGATCGCTTTGCGGACGTCGATCTTCTTTTCGTTCAGCTTGTCCAGGTCGAAGGCGTGTAGCGGCTGTCCGGTTTCCATCAGCACGTAGTTAGTGATGTCCACCACGTTGTTTACCGGGCGCAGGCCGATGGCCTCCAGTCGGCGCCGCAGCCAGTCCGGTGCCGGGCCGACCTTCACGTCGGTGACGATCCGCGCGGAGTATCGTGGACACAGATCGGCCGCCTCCACAGCAAGGAAGGCCTGCGACGCGGCGGTCTCGTTTATTTCGGCGTACTGAGCCTTGGGCAGGACCAGCGTGCCACCCGTCACTGCCGCCAAGTCTCGCGCGATGCCGATTAAGCTCAGCGCGTCGGGCCGATTGGCGGTGATCTCCAGCTCCACGGAGACGTCGGGACCGACCGTCTCATGCCCCTCCACCTCGAGCCCGACGATCGTCAGGCGCTCGACCAGCTCGTCGATCGAAAGATCGAATTTGCAGTACTCTTGGATCCATTCGACGCTGAACTTCATTGCAATCCGCTTGTCTTTACAGGTTGATTATTCATGATGCCACCAGATTCGGATCCGCGTGATAACGTACATAGTTGTTCCGAGCCCAATTGCAAGGTATCCCAAGAGCTCCAATCGAGGCGATGGGCTTTGCTTGTTGAGCCCGATAACGACCAAGATAATCCCTGCCGCGCCCAGGGAAAAAGCAAAAAGAACTCTGAGCTTGAGGCTCTTGCTCGTTTGCTGAACTGTTTGAATCTCTTTAGTTTCCACGAGTTTTTGCCGACCTGTCGCAACGGGATACCCGCACCCCGGACAGGCTTCGGCCTTGTCGGAGACTTGGTGAGAGCACTCCGGGCAAGCGATAAGAGCTATGATTGCGTTTCTCCATTCCCCATGCAGAGCGGTCTCTAAAACTGGCTCAGGAAGCGGATGTCGTTTTCGTACATCAAGCGGATATCATGGATGCCGTGTTGGGCCATGGCGATCCGATCGACGCCCAGACCGAAGGCGAAGCCGGTATAGCGTTCCGGATCGTAGCCGACTGCCTCGAAGACCTTGGGGTCGACCATGCCGCAGCCGCCCATCTCAATCCAACCCTTTTTTTTGCAGACGGCGCAACCGCTGTCGCAGAAAGGGCAGGAGATGTCAAACTCGGCGCTCGGCTCGGTGAACGGGAAGAACGAGGGCCGCAGTCGCACGTGGACCCGCTCGCCGTAGAGGCTCTGGAACAACAGATGCAGCACCGTCTTTAGGTCGGCCAGGGTGACGTCCTCGCCGACCATCAGGCCTTCGAGCTGGTTGAACATGTAGAAGTGCGACGCGTCCACCGTATCGGGGCGATAGACCACGCCGGGCGCCACGATACGCAGAGGCGGCGTGCGCTCTTCCATGGTGCGGATCTGGACCGGAGAGGTGTGACTGCGCAGCAGGACGTCGTCATGGAGATAAAACGTATCGAAAGCGTCGCGGGAGGGATGTTCCAGCGGGATGTTGAGCGCCTCAAAGTTGTAGCGCTCCGTTTCGACCTCTTGCCCGCGAACGATCTCGAAGCCCAGGTTGGCGCTGATCCGCAGCAGTTCGTTGAGCGTTTGGTTGACTGGGTGCTCGGTCCCCACCCGCGGCCGCGTGCCGGGCACGGTGTAGTCGATCGATTCCGCGTCAGCTGCGGGAACGCCCAGTACGGCCTTTCGTTCATCGAGGCGTTTGGAGGTTTGCTGTTTGAGTTGGTTGATCCGCTGGCCAGCTTCCGGCTTTTGCTCGGCGGGCAGTGCGACCATCCGCTTCATGAGATCGGCTACGATGCCTTTACGGCCGAGGTATTCCACCCGCAGCGCATCGAGTGCAGCCGGGCTATCGGCTTCGGCGATTTTCCGGCCGGCCTCCTCGGCGATCTTGTCAATCCGGTCGAGCAACGTCATCTCCCAAAGAACCGCAAGGGGTCGTGGCCCCCTGTCCCGTCGGTTACTCCTGTTCGCTGCGCTTATTGGGCCGCACTGCCGGCGATGGCGACCAGTTTGTCGAACGCCGCCTCGTCGCGAATGGCGAGGTCGGAGAGGATCTTCCGGTCGAGTTGGACGTTGGCCTTGGTCAGTCCCTCGATGAAGCGGCTGTAGCTCATGCCGCGCTGGCGTGTGGCGGCGGAGATGCGGGTGATCCACAAGCGGCGGAAATCACCCTTTTTGCGCTTGCGACCGACGTAGGCGTGGGCCTGCGCCCGGACGGTCACTTCTGCGGCGGTACGGAACAGCTTGGATCGCCCCCCGTAATACCCCTTGGCCAGCTTCAGGACTTTTTTTCTTCGTCGTCGTGATGCGACGACTCCGCGTGCTCTTGTCATTTCTCTACGTCTCCTGTTGGATTCTCAGTGGCCCATCATGCGCAGGAGCGTTTTCACGTCTCGGGCGTGAACCAGTTTGGCCCGCCGCAGGCTCCGCTTGCGTTTGGTGGTTCTCGAGGACATCAAGTGGCTGGTAAAGGCCCCCTTGCGTTTCACCTTTCCGTTCTTGGTCACCCGGAAGCGCTTCAGGGCGGCCTTGTTGGTCTTCATCTTGGGCATGGTCGTCGCTTTCCTTTACGTATGATGTTTCGGCGCCAGCACGATGTGCATCCGGCGTCCCTGGGAGGTTGGCTCCCGTTCCATTTTTGCCACGTCTTCCAGTTCCGCGGCGAGCTTGCGAAGCAGTTCGTCGCCTCGGGGCTTCAGGGCCATCTCCCGCCCGCGAAACAGCATGTTGATGATCACCCGGTCGCCCATGGCCAGAAACTCACGGGCCTTCTTCATCTTCACGCTGATGTCGTGCGTGTCAGTCTTCGGCCGGACCCTCAGTTCTTTGATCTGCGCCTGACGGGTTTTCTTCTGGCCCTGCTGTTGCTTCTTTTTCTGTTTGTACTTGTACTTGCCGTAGTCCATCATCCGGCAGACCGGCGGGTCGGCCTCCGGGGAGACTTCGACCAAGTCTGCGCCTCGCTCCTCGGCCAATTGGCGAGCCTGAGTGGTTTCCATAATCCCCAATTGCTCGCCTTTTTCGTCAATCACGCGAACTTTCTGTGCGCGTATTCGGTCGTTTATCTTCAGTTCTTGGGAAATCCAGGTTTCTCCTACTCTATGTTTTTTGTTCGATCTCCTGGCCGATCTGCCGGGAGAAGTTGTCCAGCGGCAGTTTGCCGACGTCCCCTTCGCCGCGCTTGCGGACGGCCACGGAGCCTTCGTTTTGTTCGTCGTCCCCCACGATCAACAGGTAGGGAACCTTCATCATGGAATGTTCGCGGATCTTATGTCCGATCTTTTCGTTGCGCACGTCCACCTCGCACCGGACGCCGCCGCCGGCCAGCTTATCCCTGACGCTTTGGGCGTAGGGTGCCTGTCGCTCGGTGATGGACAGTACCGCCGCCTGCACCGGCGCCAGCCAGACAGGGAAGGCCCCCGAATAATGTTCGATCAGGATCCCCAGGAACCGCTCCACCGAGCCGTACAGGGCGCGGTGGATCATGACCGGTCGTTTGCGTTCGGAGTTGTCCGCCACGTATTCCAGCCCGAACCGCTCCGGCATGGAAAAGTCCAATTGGATGGTGCCGCATTGCCACTGACGACCCAGGGAGTCGCGGATATGCACGTCGATCTTCGGTCCGTAAAACACGCCCGCGCCCGGGTCGATCCGGTAGTCTATGCCGACCGATTCCAGCGCCGCGCGCAGGGCTTCGGTCGCGGTTTCCCAGATCTCGTCAGAGCCGATGGACTTTTCCGGCCGGGTGGACAGGCGCACCTGGATATCCGTAAAGCCAAAGGTGCCGTACAGGTGCTTAAGGAAATCGATGACGCCGACGATTTCCGACTCGATCTGCTCGGGCGTGCAGTAGATGTGCGCGTCGTCCTGGGTAAAGGCGCGCGCGCGGAACAGACCGTGCATTGCGCCGGATTTTTCGTAGCGGTGGACCTTGCCCAATTCGCTCATGCGCAAAGGTAGGTCGCGATAGGAGCGCAGTTTCGTTCGGTAGACGATCGTTCCACCTGGGCAGTTCATGGGTTTGATAGCGTAGGAGCGCGCGCCCGCCTCGGTGAAGTACATGTTCTCTTTGTAGGTGTCCCAATGGCCGGACTGATGCCACAGCTCGTCGGAGAGCACCATGGGGGTGATGATCTCTTCGTAGCCGCGTTTGCGGTGTTCGGCGCGCGAGAAGGCCAGCAACTGGTTAAAGACGATCGCGCCCTTCGGGTGGTAGTAGGGGAAACCGGGGCCTTCTTCGTGGAAGCTGAACAGGTCCAGCTCTTTCCCAAGTTTACGGTGGTCGCGCTTTTTGGCTTCTTCCAGAGCCTGCAAGTGGGCGTCCAGGTGCGACTTCTTGAAGAAGGCAGTGCCGTAGATCCGCTGGAGGACCGGGTTGGTTTCCACGCCGCGCCAATAAGCTGCCGAGTGGCTTAGCAGCTTGAAGTGTTTTGCCCGGCCGGTGCGCTCGATGTGCGGGCCGCGGCATAGGTCGG
>JAJDCN010000020.1 GCA_029260815.1 Planctomycetota bacterium | reverse complement strand
CCTGTGTGATCCGGTGGCCTATTGGAAGCTGGTCCGCTTCTTCAAGGACCACGCCCCGGATATCGTTCATACCCACAGCTCCAAAGCGGGGATTCTGGGCCGTTTTGCGGCGCGCGCGGCGGGGGTTCCCATCGTCGTACACACGATTCGTGGGCTGCCCTTTCACCCGAGCCAGAACGTGGCGGTACGACGACTTTACATCGCCTGCGAACGAGCGGCCGCGCGCAAGACCGACAAGATCGTTGTGGTCTCCCACGCGATGGCGGTCCAAGCGGCACGTGCGGGAATCGGACCGGTCGATTCGTTTCGGCGGATCTTCAGTGGGTTCGACGTGGACGCATTTGCCAATCCCGACCCGCAGTTGCGGCAAGCATTTCGTCGACAGTGGGGGGCGGATGACCGATCGATTGTCGTGGGAAAAGTCGCTCGCCTGTTTCACCTGAAAGGACACGCGGATCTGATTGAAGCGTTTTCGAAAGCTTGCAGAGCCGACGAACGGTTGCGGCTTGTGTTCGTCGGAGACGGGGTCCTTGCCGACCCATTGCGGAAACAATGTCACGAGCGAGGGATCGCAGATCGCGTGTATTTCCAGGGTCTGGTTCCGCCCGGTCGCATGCCCGCGGTGTACGGCGCGCTCGATGTGCTGGCCCACTGTTCGCTGCGAGAGGGGCTCGCGCGGGTATTTCCCCAGGCACTCGCGGCGGGCACCCCTGTGGTTGCCTATAATACCGACGGAGCCGACGAGGTGGTCGCCGAGCAAACGGGCGGAACCCTGATTCCGCCGGGCGACATGAAAGCCCTGACGGCGCGTCTGATCGGCTTAATCGAGAATCTTGAGGAGCGCCGGAGCGCCGCGCTTCGCGGCCGGGAATTCGTCAAGAAACATTTTGGGTTGCGAACTATGATCAAGGCCCTGAACAAGCTGTATCTGGAGTTGGCCGATGCAAAGGGGCTATAACCAAGCTGTGATCTGGTGGACTTGGTACGGGATGCTCCTGCTGGTGGCAGTCGGAGGGCTGTCCGCCTCTTTCCTGGTGGACCCGGCATTTCTCGCGCGCAAGGTTAGCGCTGACGGGCATCTGGGCGGACAGACGGCGCTTGTTTTTCAGGTTCTGCGCATCGCCTGCGGGTTTAATGGCTTTATCGCCATGTGCGCTATTATCGCAAGCTTGCCACGCAAGGAGCTGGATCTTAAACGACCGTTGATCATGGTCGTCTATGTCATTTATGCCTTGATAAGCTTCTTGCTTTTCGGGGGCATGGCGGAGGACCGGGCCACGCAATCGTCAGGTCGCCTCCTCGAATTCAAGCGCGTGACGCGCGTGCTCTTCGTCGTATACCTTTTGATTCTCGCTCCTTTTGCGATCGTCACGATACTGCTCCTATGGCGTTGAAGCTTCTCTATCCTCCGGTTTTGTTGCTTGTGATCCTCAACGCCATCGCGATTGTGCCCCTCGCATTCGCGCCGGATCTGGGTTTGCCCGATCCTGGCGGCATCGGCCCCGGCGGGGCGCATCCCACGAAGGAAGAGCTTTCGCATCTTCCCTTGTTGGCGATCACCCAGGAGTTGTTGGCGGCGGCCGTTTGTGTATTCTGCTTCCTGGCCGCAGATGCGGTCCGGCAGGTCCGATGGGGGTGGTTGCTTTTGGCTGTGACTTTTCTGCTCCTGGTCGGAACCGAAGCCATTGGCGTGTACGTGTCTCGCGGACACGCGTTGCCCATCTCGCGTGCGGCGCTGCGGGCATCGTTGTACGCCGTGGGAGGGACGGCGTACCTGGGGCTCCTCTACGGGGCGGTTGCGGTGCTGCCACGGTATGGCCGGGTACAGATCCTCTGGTTGATTGGGCTGGTCTTTGCAATCTTGGAGGCTGGCGGGGCCTTGCTGGGAAACCCCGAAACGCCAAGCCTGCTTCTCGAGGAAAGCTGTGAAGTCGTCAGCTCGATGTTTTTATTGATAGCCGCGACGCTCGCGCTGGTGCGTCACGTGAAAGAAGGCGAGGCAGAGTGATGCCGACGAGCCGGCCGGAGCCGACTCGTCGGTGACGTTCCGTCGTTAGCGGTGCAGGCGGGCCCGGACGTTGGACTCGGCAAGCCGCTGCTTGATGTTCTTAATCGCCGCACGGGCTGCTTGGAGATTGGAGTCCTGAGTCTCCTTGATGATCTCCAGTTGCCGAACGCGATCGCGAAGCCGTTCGTTTTCGGCCACGGAACGGGACAGTTCCCGGTCGCCTTCCTTGTTGCGAAGGGTCACCTCATCGAGCCGTTCGCTGAGATTCGCGTTCTCGCCCAAGGCTTCTTCCAGGGATTCCCGGGTGTTTTCCAGGTCGGCCTGAACCGCGGCCCGAGTGGTAATGGCCGACTCCAAACGCGTTTCCACCTCGCCCAGCCGGTCCATGGCGCTGTCACGCTGGCCCTGGACGGTGGTGAGCTGGCGCTCCAGCTCTTCCTTGGTCCTCAGCGTATCGACGCGCTCTTCCAGATCCTCGGCCTCGGCCTGAAGGTCCTCGATGGTCTGGCGTGCCTTTTCCATCTCGTCTTCCAGCCCGGTTTTCACCGAGAGGGTCGAGACCATCTGGGCTTCCAGCTGCTTGATCTCCTCGAAGACGTCAAGGTTTTCATTGTCGATCATCAGCGTGTCATCGCTGGCCACCAAGACGTCTTCGCGTTCATGGTGTTGAATTTCCGGCTCGGCGGCTTCCCGCACTTCGGCGCGCGCACGGCCTCTTTCCGGCTCGTTGCGTTCGGCCGACTTCACCACATCCCAGGGGCGCTTGGGCACGGACTTCAATTCCCGTGTCTTGGGCATCTTTCCCGCGACATTCTCATCAAACTTATTTCCCATCACACCCTCCTTGATTTTCGATTCATCGGAACTGCTCGACGGGGACTTGGACGCCGTCGATACGGCTCCTTCCGCCTCGGCACCCGGGACCGTCTTGGGTCCCTTACGGGAAAAGAAACGATTTAGTGTCTTCGTCAAACTCATCCGTCCCTCACGTTGGCTTGTCTGTTCGATCTAGAAATAGTGACATGAGCCTGCTAGAGAACGATTTCGGACTGGTTTTCCCGATTTTTCTTTCGATTTTCACGTCCCACGGCCGCTTCGGGCCGGACGTGTCGTCCGCCGCCGCGTTCTCGCTGTCGTTCGGACGGGCGGCGTGTTGATCAAATTCTTCCTGCATAGGACTCCTTTTTCAGGGTCTTCTTGCTCGAAGTTTTTGTTTCCACGGCACCGCTCTTGGCGGGCGCAGCTTCCACGGGCTTGTTGAGCTTGCTGAAGCCGAACACGTGATCTACCATGGCGGCAATGTCCGTCGCTCCACGGGAGGACGGGGCGTATTGGAAGATCGGGGCGCCCTTGCTGGTAGCGTCGGCGATCTTTGTGTCCTGACGGATCGTCGTCTCCATCAAGTATTCGCTGTAATTTCGTTCCAGCGCTTTTTTAGACGATTTGCAGATGTTCTGTGAGTCGTTGTAGCGGTTTAACACGATGTGGATGTTGTCGAGGATGAACTCGAAGTCCTCCTCGATACTGGACAGTGTTTCAAACAGAATCCGTAAGGCCTCGTAAGATAAGAAGTCCGCCAAGACGGGTACCAGCATGTCGTTGGACGCCAGGATCGCGTTCAGATTCAACAGGCCGATATTCGGTGGGGCGTCCATGATAATGACGTCGTAGTCATCGTGGACTTCCATGAGAGCTTTGCGCAATCTGTACTCGCGCGCGTTGAGAGAGGTCAATGAAAGCTCGATGGGCGAAAGATTGATGTTGGAAGGCAACAGATCCAACGTGCCCATCTTGGTTTTGACGATGGCTTCTTGGATCGGAATTTTTTGGACCAACACGTTAAACAGGGTGTAGTCGAAGCTGGAACCTTCAAATCCTAAACACTTCGTCAGGTGCGCCTGCGGGTCCAGATCCAACAGCAACACGCGCAGCCCCATCTCCGCAACCCGATATCCGTAGGAGGAAGAGACGCTTGACTTTCCCGTGCCGCCCTTAAAGTTCAGAAACAACTGAGTCCGTTTCTGTGTGATCAACGGAGCCAATCCCAAGGCTTCGCGATACCTGGGGATGTCTTCGGGTGTAAAGTAGCGGAAGTTATTTCCGCCGCGCCGGGCCGGGGGCACCGAACCTTGGCGCTCCTTTTCCAGAAGTGCTCCCTTCGAGATGCCCAAAAGCTGGGCGAATTCGCTTGCGGAAAATCGCCTCTGTCTCACGATAGCTCCCCCGAATGATGGTTTCAATCCCTGCCGGTTTGGCTATAATTCTCCGACATGGCGCCTCGAGTTGCGGCAAATCGCTAACCCGATAAACCGCGCAGGATTATAGAAAGCCTCAAAATCGGAGTCAACAACAATTCCTAAAAAAAATCACATTATTCAGGATAGGGGCTCGACACGTCCACAAAACCTAGTATAATTTGGCTCTCATTAAGAAGCAGAATGGATATTGCATATTAAAACTCTTTAACCCTTGGGGGAATGGGCCAAATAAGCCCTGTGGCAACGCTCATGCAGAAAGTCCTTCGGGTCGGAACTCGTAAAAGCCTCTTGGCGACCACCCAAACCCAGTGGGCGGTCGACCAGATACTCGCGCTCCAGCCAGACCTGCAGGCCCAGACTCATTACTTGACGACCCAGGGCGATCGCGATCAAAGCACGGCCTTATCCAAGATCGGTGGGGTAGGCCTGTTCACAAAAGAACTCGACAATGCCTTGCTCGAAGACCGGATCGACATCGGTGTTCACAGCCTGAAAGATCTTCCAACGGACATTCACAAGGACCTGGTGATCGCGGTCACCCCCGAGCGTGTGGATCCGCGAGACGCGATGATCTCCACAAAGGCCGCTTCTCTGGCAACCCTGCCGCCCGGTGCAACGGTCGGAACCTCCTCGTTGCGTCGGGCAGCGCAGTTGGCAGCGCTGCGCGGCGACGTGAAAGTGGTCGACCTGCGCGGGAACCTCGACACGCGCATGAACAAGGCTCAGTCCGGCGCGCTCGATGCGATTATCGTGGCCTGCGCAGGCTTGATTCGGCTGGGTCGCGAGAAAGAGATTACCGAGCGAATCGAGCCCAAACACATGCTTCCGGCCGTTGGGCAAGGCGCGCTCGCCGTGGTCACACGCAAGGCCGACGGGGCAACACGCGCGGCCATCGAAGGGCTGGACCATGCCCCGACTCGCGCCGCTGTGACCGTGGAGCGCAGGCTCTTGGCGACTCTGGGCGGCGGCTGCCAGATCCCGATCGGAGCCCACGCTCAGATTGTGGGGGAGCGCTCCGTATTGCACGCGGTCGTGGCCTCGACCGATGGGGCGCTTGTCATTCGCAAAAGCCTGGAGGGCACAGCCGCGGGCTTGGACGAGCTGGCCGACCAGATGGCCCAAATGCTACGGGCCGATGGGGCAGACGACATTTTGAAGGCCTACAATTAGACACAATTTGCTTGACAGCGCCGAGAGGATATGGCGTACTTACCGCCGTTGCAACGCAGATAATCAAGATTACTCAATCAATTACGGGAGAGTTCTATGATAGCGAATGCCACAGATTACTCGTGGATCGTTGATTCCTTTGTTCGATGGGCCCATGTTGTCGCCGGCATCACTTGGATTGGGCTTCTTTACTTCTTCAATTTCATTAACGGCCCCTTCGCCAAGACCCTCGACGGGGACAGCAAAAAGAAAGTGGTTCCGGAGCTGTTGCCCAGGACCCTATACTGGTTCCGCTGGGGAGCTGCCTGGACACTCGGAACTGGCCTGATCCTCCTGATCTTCGTCTTCTGGCTGGGAGGCCAGACCATAGATGAGCAAGCCGACTGGACGACAGGAGGCTACATCATGGCCGCCGTCACGCTGCTTGGGTTCCTGGCCTACGACGCACTGTACAAAAGCCCACTCGGCAAGAACGCGCAAGCCGCTATGGCAGTTAGCTTTGTGGCGATTGCCGCGATCGCCTTCCTGATGAAAGAAGTCGGCAACTTTAGTTACCGAGCCTTCAATATTCATATCGGCGCCATGTTCGGCACAGCCATGGCCTTCAACGTCTGGTATCGGATCTGGCCGGCCCAACAGAAGATCATTCGGGCCATCAAGAACGGCGAAGCACCCGACGGAGCCCTGGTCGGCTTGGCCGGCATGCGGTCCAAGCACAACACGTATCTGTCCGTGCCTCTGGTCTGGACGATGCTCAATGCCCATACCACGATTGCCGGATCTGGCGGGAAGATGGGCCTAACCAATAGCTGCAATTGGTTGAGCCTGGTGGCCGTGGTGGCCGTCGGCTGGATCGTCGTCTTCCTGCTGTACAAGAAGAGCGCTGCCGTGAAGGGCTTCTAAAGAAGGCTACGTAGCGAGCGGAAAAATCACAGCAGGGCCTCCGGACAACCGTCCGGGGGCCCTTTTCCTATGAGCTTTCAGGCATGCCGCCGCCCCCAAGCCAAAACGCAACATAAGATACATTATCGGACCCAATGGTAGCGTGGTCTAGGTAATAGGTAAGCGGTTCGGATGATGGGATGGCTTCTACTCTCCCTTAGATTGGGACTGCTGCCTGGGAATCGCCCGCAGGATGCCGTAAATCATTAGCAAGCAAATCAGAACCAGGCCAGCGATCAGGATGAGCTCCATTCGGACCAGCCTGTGGCTCATCTCGTTTAGAATTCGTTCGCTACGCGGTGAGGTTGAGAGGTCTACGTGGGCAAGCAAAAACGACGGGAGCATGTGTTCGGTTCCTTATTACGGGGATTCGTAGCTAATCAAGCCATCTCGCGATTTGCTTCGCCCAATAGGTCAGGATAATATCGGCGCCCGCTCGGCGAAAGCCCACCATCGTCTCGAGTACCGTTTCCCGCTCTTCCAGCCAGCCGCGCTCGGCAGCGGCTTTGATCATGGCGTATTCGCCACTGACGTTGTAGGCCGCCACGGGATAGCCGAATTCGTCTTTGACCCGGGAGATCACATCCATGTACGCTAGCGCCGGCTTGACCATGACGATGTCCGCGCCTTCGGCAATGTCCATCTCCACCTCGCGCAGGGCCTCTTCCACGTTGGTGTGATGCATCTGGTAGCTCTTTCGGTCGCCGAACTGCGGAGGCGATTCCGCCGCGTCCCGAAACGGGCCGTAGTAGGCCGATGCATACTTGGCCGCATAAGACAAGATCGGTACGCTCTCGTGGCCCTCCAGGTCCAGCACGTCGCGAATCGCGCCGACGCGCCCGTCCATCATATCGCTGGGCGCGACCATATCCGCTCCGGCTTCCACGTGGCTGAGCGCTTCCTTGGCCAGCAGCGGCAGAGTCTCGTCGTTGTCCACCGCTTGGCCCTTGACCACGCCGCAATGGCCATGATCGGTGAACTCGCACAGACACACGTCGGTCACTACCAGGATGTCGGTGTCGGCGGCCTTGATCGCGCGGACGGCTTGTTGCACGATCCCGTCTTGGGCGTAGGCCTCGGACCCGACCGCATCTTTTTTCGATGGAATCCCGAACAGGATGATTCCGGGCACACCCGCATCGGCGACTTCTTTGACCTCGTCCACCAACGTGTCCACGCTGAACTGAAAGATACCCGGCATGGAATCCACCGGCCGCCGCTCGCCGGAGCCGGGCCGGACAAAAAGCGGTTGGATCAGGTGATCTCGCGCCAGGGTTGTTTCCGCCACCATGGCGCGCAGCTTTGCGTTGGCTCGCAGGCGCCGGGGCCGATACTCGGGATAATGCACGGGGGTTACTCCAAAAACGTCCCAACCATCCTCGTCATCTATTAGAACTCTTCCAGTGTCGAGGTGTCGCCCTCCGGCAGGCCTTGATCACGGGCTTTGAGCAGTCGCCGCATGATCTTTCCGCTTCGCGTTTTCGGAAGGGAATCAACGAACTGGATCTCTCGCGGGTAGGCGTGAGCCGCCAGGCGATTGCGAACAAACAGGCGAATCTCTTCTTTCAATTCGTCACTCGTTTCATGTCCGTCTTTGAGGGCCACGAATGCCTTGACGATTTCCATCCGCTCCTTGTCCGGCTTTCCGATCACGCCGGCCTCGGCCACCGCCGGGTGTTCTACCAGGGCGCTCTCCACCTCGAAGGGCCCCACCAGGTGCCCCGCCGTATTGATCACGTCGTCGGAGCGCCCGATGAACCAGTAATAACCGTCTTCGTCCTTGTAGGCGCGATCGCCGGTGAGATACCAACCGTTTTGAAAGCGGCTGTCGTACATGGATTGCTTGTTCCAATAGGTCTGGAACATGGACGGCCAACCGGGGCGGACCGCCAGATTCCCTTCCTGCCCGGGCGGCATTTCGTTGCCTTCGTCGTCGATAATTCCCGGCTGGATACCTGGAATCGGTCGTCCCATGGAGCCCGGTCGCACCTCCATCGGTGGGTAGTTGGCGATCATGATACAACCGGTTTCCGTCTGCCACCAGTTGTCGTGGATCGCCTGATTAAAGATTGGTTTGCCCCAGACGATCGCTTCTGGGTTAAGCGGCTCACCCACCGAGCAAATATGTCGCAGGCAGGTCATGTCGTATTTCTTGGGCACTTCGTCGCCGGCCTTCATCAGCATGCGAATCGCTGTCGGGGCTGTGTACCAGACAGTCACTTGGTGCTTCTCAATGATGCCGTACCAAGTATCCGGGTCAAAGCCACCGGCGTAGACTAATTGGGTAATCCCGTTGGACCAGGGGCCGATCATGCCGTAGCTGGTGCCGGTGACCCAGCCCGGGTCGGCGGTGCACCAGTAGATGTCGTTGTCTTGGAGGTCCAGGGCGAATTGTGCCGTGGATTTTTGGCTGATGATCGAGTTGTGCCGGTGGACCGCGCCTTTGGGCTTGCCCGTCGTGCCGGAGGTGTAATGCATGATTGAGTAGTCGTCGATGCTGGTACGCTCCACCTCGAATTCTGGGCTCGCGGCCGCGGTGATTTCGTTGTAGCTGACCTCGCCCTTGGCGGCATCGGGCGCATCATGTTCGCCGCAAAGGATCACGTGCTTAAGATCCGGCAGTTCGGACCGCACATCCTCCAGACGACTCTTGAGGCTCGCCTCGGTGAAGATGGCCACCGCCCCACTATCTTCCAGCCGATCTTTGATCGCATCGGGTCCAAAGGCGCTGAACAAGGGGCCCGCCACGGCGCCCACCTTGAGGATCGCCATGGTGCCGATGTACAGCTCGGGAATCCGATTGAGGAAGAGGAAGACCCGGTCGCCCTTTGCGATACCGATCTGCTTGAGCAGGTTGGCACAGCGATTGGTCTCTTCTTTTAATTGCTTGAAAGTGTAGATCTTCTCAGACCCGTCGCCACCGATCCAGTGCAGGCCAACCTTATCGGCAAGTTTGCCGTTGGCGTGGCGGTCGATGCAATTGTGCGCGATGTTGATGGATTGATCCCGTTCAAACCAGTCCAAGGCGTCCTTGGCGGTCTCCCAGTCGAAGTCCTTGCAGGTTTCTTCGTAATCACCGATGATCGGTTGGACCGAGAACTGGTCCAAGGCCGGTTTGTGGATGGCCTCTGCCCCCATTTTGCCCTCCTCATTCTTCTTTCGAATTCAGGCGAGACCATTTTGCACGACGGAATCCATGTGCGGTACCGGCTGCTGAATTCTTGCTGTGTGCGTTGATTCCTAGGCAAAAGTTACGCCTCCAGCCCGGGGAAGTCAAGCCCAAACCAGCCCGCGCCATTTGCTTCCGCGGCTCTAATCGTCTATAATGGTAGGGTTTGGTACAACACGGAACGACGCGACAGTACAAGAAAGGCTTTTCCTTTGGTTTCGACGATTGATCTACACACGCACACCACCTGTTCTGACGGAGTCTACTCGCCGCAACAGCTCGTGGGACTGGCCGTCGAGGCCGGTGTGGAGGTGCTGTCCATCACGGATCACGACTCAGTGGCCGCGATTCGTGAAGCGACAAGCCTCTGCGAAGATGCCGGTATCGTGTTGGTGCCGGGTACGGAGCTGACCGCCTATCATGACGAGCGAGAGGTGCACATTCTTGGCTACTTTGTCGATATCGAACAAACGTGGTTTATTGAGTTGCTTCAACTTTATCAAGCGTATCGGATCAGTCGAATGGAGCGGATGCTCGAGCGACTGGCGGTCCTGGGCGTTCATATCACGATGGAAGATGTTCGGCAGGATATGACCGGATCCATCGGGCGGCCCCACCTGGCGCGCGCGCTGGTGGCCAAGGGCTATTGCAGTACGGTCAGCCATGCATTTCGCGAATACCTGGTCCCCGGCAAGCCCGCTTACGTGGAGAAGTATCAGGTATCCCTGGAGCGTGCCATCGAGATCATCCATCAGGCCGGCGGGATCGCGGTCATGGCCCACCCGGGCATCTCGGCCCCGGACGAGCTTGTCATCGCGGCAAAGGAATGCGGTCTAGACGGGATTGAGGCCCATCACTGCGACCACTCCGCCACCCAAGTCCGTCATTACGTGAGCCTTGCCGAAGAGCATGGACTGGTGACCACCGGCGGGTCCGACTTTCACGGCGGAAAGGTCCGATCCAACTCTCGAGTCGGAAGCGCCGGCGTGCCGACAGGTACCTACGAAAAACTTCTCGAATACCACAACGGCCAATAGGCTTAGTCCCCCACCAGCGCAAAACCCGGATTTTTTTGTTTGATTCCGCATCTCCAGGCGTTATGCTCTCTACCTTTACGCGTGCCCGACCCGGCAGAACTCATGATTGATTCAATATCCGTGGAGTCCGTGTTATGGCAAATTCTGTAGGCTCCCTCGAGTCAAAGTCCAAAGGCTTCGGCGCGACCCAGCGGAGCGACCTGTGGTGGCTTCAGCCAGCCGCAACCTTCGCTGCACTAGGCTTGTTTGTCGTCTACGCAACCGTCGCCGCATTCCTCGCCCCTGGACCCGTTACCTGGAGCCCTAACGAGGCGGCTTCCAGCGCGTTGGATTCGCACACTTATTTGTCGCCCTTCTATTCGCCGGCGTGGCTGTTCAGCCTGGGCAATAGCATCGGCTTTCCCTATCCGGTTTTTGCGATCCTGTGGATTCCGTTGGGGTTCCGGATGACCTGTTACTTCGCCCGGCGGACCTATTACCGCGGAATCATGGGCGACCCGGCGGCCTGTGCGGTCGCTGAATTTGCCTCGCGCAACTACAAGGGTGAGAGCAAGTTCCCGTTCATCCTCCAGAATCTTCATCGCTACTTCTTATATTTCGCGATCATGTTGGTGGTCTTCCATTGGTTCGACATCTTCCATGCCTTTCGCTCGGTGGACGCCGCCGGGAACCACGAGTTTTACATCGGCATCGGAAGCATTGTGTTGTTCGCCGACGCGCTGTTCCTGACTCTTTACGTTTTCTCCTGCCACTCCATACGGCACCTGCTGGGCGGCGGGAGTAAGTGCTTTACCTGCAAGGACGGGACGGAAAAGGCCACGCACAAAACCTGGGGCCTGGTCACCAAACTGAACGCCTATCATGGCTTGTTCTTCTGGCTGAGCCTCTTCGCGGTCGGCTTCGCGGACTTCTACGTCCGGGTGCTGGTTGGGCATCTTGAGTAATCGCAAACAAGGAACGCCGAATGGAAAAATTTGAAACCCACGAGTACGACGTCATCATCATCGGGGCCGGCGGTGCCGGCCTGCGGGCGGCGATCGAGGCCTCCAACAAGGGTTGTTCCACCGCCATCGTCTGCAAGTCCCTGCTGGGCAAGGCGCACACGGTCATGGCTGAAGGCGGCGTGGCCGCGGCCATGGGCAATATGGAGGGCGAGGACAACTGGAAGACGCACTTCTGTGATACCATCCGGGGCGGCAAGTTCATGAACAACTGGCGCATGGCCGAGTTGCACGCGAAAGAAGCCCCTGATCGGATCCGAGAGTTGGAACAATGGGGCGCGGTTTTCGACCGAACACCCGAAGGCAAAATCAACCAACGCCCCTTCGGCGGCCACACCCACAAGCGCCTGTGCCACGTGGGCGACCGCACCGGGCTGGAACTGATCCGCACGCTCCAGGATAAAGGCGTCCATTCGGGCATCGACGTCTACATGGAATGCACCGTCTCCCAACTACTCAAAGATGGCGAAAAGGTCTCCGGCGCCCTGGCCTATTGGCGGGAAACCGGCCGCTTCGTGGTCTTCAAAGCCAAGGCCATTATTATCTGCACCGGCGGCCTGGGCCGTGCGTACAAAATCACGTCGAACTCCTGGGAATGCACCGGCGATGGAATCGGCCTGGCCTATGAGGCAGGGGCGGAACTGCTAGACGCGGAGTTTGTCCAGTTCCATCCCACCGGGATGGTCTGGCCCCCGGGCGTCCAGGGGATCCTGGTGACCGAAGCGGTCCGCGGCGAGGGCGGCATCCTGCGCAATTCCGAAGGCTTCCGGATCATGGAGAAGTACGATCCGGAGCGAATGGAACTGTCCACGCGCGACGTGGTGGCCAAGGCGATCTATCATGAAGTCAAGGGCGGCCGGGGCTCCGAACACGGCGGCATGTATCTGGACATCAGCCACCGACCCGCCGAGTACATCAAAAAGAAGCTGCCCTCCATGTACATGCAGTTCATGGAACTGGCGGACGTGGACATTACGAAAGGTCCCATGGAAGTCGGCCCCACCACCCACTACACCATGGGTGGGATCCGGGTGGAGCCGGAGACTGCGGCGACGCGCGTGCCGGGCCTGTACGCCGGGGGTGAAGCGGCCGCCGGCATGCACGGGGCCAATCGCCTGGGCGGTAATTCGCTTTCGGATCTGCTGGTCTTCGGGCGTCGCGCGGGGCTGTCTGCCGCCGAGCACGCGCAAGGCTTGTCCGCGGCTCCCACCGTGGATGCCGGTCAAATCGAGGATGCCGCCAACTCCGCACTGGAGCCGTTCAATTCAAAAGAAGGCGACGATCCCTACGCCATCCACCGGGACTTGCAGGACAATATGCAGGACTACGTGGGCATCATGCGCTCCGAGGACGACTTGAAAAAGGGCATCGATGGACTAGAACAAATCAAACAGCGCCTCAAAACGGTGCGGACCGATGGCTCACGTCCGTTCAACCCCGGCTGGCACTTGGCCCTGGAGCTTCGGGCCATGGTCGTGATCTCCGAGGCGATCGCACGGGGCGCCCTACAGCGCAAAGAAAGCCGCGGCGCCCACACGCGATTGGACTACCCGGAAACCGATGCGGAAACCTATGGCAAGATCAACTCCATCGCCGCCAAATCGGGCAAGGACATGGACGTGAGCACCGCCCCACTCCCGCAGATGCCGGACGAACTTAAGAAGCTACTGGAGGACAAGTAAATGGCCGAGGCGACCTTCCGGGTCTTTCGTGGCGATAAAAACGGCGGAGAAGAGGTCGAGTACACCGTCCCGGTGACCGAGGGTATGGTCGTGCTGGACGTCATCCATCACATCCAGGGCTACACCGACCCCGACCTGGCCTGTCGCTGGAACTGCAAGGCGGCCAAGTGCGGCTCCTGTAGCGCCGAGGTCAACGGCAAGCCCTCTTTGATGTGCAAGACTCGGCTGGACCACCTGCCCCTGGACCGGCCAGTGACCGTCCACCCGTTGAAGGCCTTTCCCGTGATCAAAGACCTGGCCACGGACGTGTCCTGGAACTTCGAAGTTAACAAGAAGATCAAGCCGTTTACTCCGAAGCCGGATACCGATTGGGTCATGTACCAGCCGGACGTTGAGCGCGCTCAAGAGTTCCGCAAATGCATCGAATGCTTCCTGTGTCAGAACGTCTGTCACGTCCTGCGGGAGCACGACAAGCACGACAACTTCATCGGTCCGCGGTTCCTGGTCCGCGTGGCCAGCCTGGAAATGCATCCCCTGGACAACGGCAATCGATTGGAATATCTCAAGGACGAGGCGGGGATTGCCCTGTGCAACATTACCAAATGCTGCACGGAAGCCTGCCCGGAGGAGATCCACATTACGGACAACTCGATCATCCCCCTCAAGGAACGCGTGGTGGACGAGTATTACGATCCGCTGATGCGCCTGTTGCGAAAGTTCTTCGGAAAGAAATAAGTCCGGCCTAAGCCGTAATCTGAACCAGAGCCCGCCGGGAACGAGGGCCATCGTACTCGCAGAAGAAGATCCCCTGCCAGCGTCCCAATTGCAACCTTCCGTCCGCAATCGGAATCGAAACCGACGGCCCGGTCAGGACCGATTTGATGTGCGCCGCTGCGTTGCCTTCCCCATGGCGATAGCTGTCGTCGAAGGGAATGACCTTGTTGATCTGGTTGAGAAAATCGCTCACGACGGTTGGATCGGCGTTTTCGTTAATCGTCACGCCCGCCGTCGTGTGGGGCACATAGACGGTACACAGCCCCTCAGTGATGGCTCCGGCGGAGACCAGACCTTGGACCTTGGCCGTAATCTCGACCCATTCGGTTTGCCGGGTGGTTTCGACCGCGACCTGTTCCATGGCTCCGCGCCTCCCCTTTGTCCCAAGAAGGCACAGACGGCCTGCTCGGGCCTTCCGGATTGGCCGTTTTATTGGCCCGCGGACAGGCCTGCGAGCATCTTGTTGAGGCGGGATTTCTTGCGATCGGCCGTGTTCTTGTGCATCACGTTGGTCTTGGCCGCTTTATCGAGCCGACTGAAGACGGCCTGCAGTTCCTTGCCCGCCACATCCGCGTCCCCCGCGGCCACAGCCTCGCGGAACTTACGAACCTGGCCACGCACGGCGGATTTCGTTGCTTTGTTCTGCAATCGACGTTCTTCGTCCTGTCGAACGCGTTTGCTTCCTTGTCGGGTGTTCGGCATCACTTCTCCAAAAGAAAAAACGGTTTGTTCGTACTTCTCTGCTTCGCCTAGGCCGGCGGTTTGGCTTCGTTTAAGCTTTGCAGCAGCTCGCCAACGTCCTTGAAGTTGATATCTACCTCGTAGATCTCGGCCAGTGCCGCCCGCGCTTCTTCGGTTTTCCCCGCGGCCTTTTGCACCAGGGCCAGCTCATACATGACGTCCATCTTCTTGCGGTTCATGCCCTGTAGCTCGTTATTGGCCAGCACAAACTGTCGCTCGGCCATCTCAGACTGTTCCTTTTTGTTGAAACACAAGCCCATCTCGATGTGTGCGTCGGTTTTTAATTTCGAATCGGATACGGCGGCCTGGAAGTTCGCGATCGCCTCGTCCAGGATCCCGCCCTGCCGCAGGAACTTGCCCAGCTTGAATTTCAACGTGGCGTCGGTCGGCATGTCCTTCGCCCGACGTCGGTACTCTTGGATACTGAACGCCAGGCGTTTCTTCTTGAGCTCCGTCATTTCCGCCTTGCCCGCGGCGTCTTCCGGGCCTTCTTTGAGCCGGGTTTCCAGCTTTTCGATCTTCTCGTCGAACTGTTGGATGTGCATGTCGCCGATGCGGGCCTTGGCGGCGAAATCGTTGGCGTCGTTTTGAAGGCAGCGTTGATAGGTTTCAAAGGCCTTCTGAAAAGCGCGCCGCCTGCGGTACATGTCGCCCAGTTCCCGCAGCAGCCGGTTGTCCTTGGGATTGCTTTCCAGGTCGGCCTGAAGCCGCTCGATCGCATTGTCCACGTCTTCGGTCGTCCGGATGATCCGCTGCTGGTCTTCCAGCCGCTGGGAGGACTTCTTGTCCTTTAATTTGTCCTTGAAGTCCGTTTCGGTCTTGTCCCATTGTCCCGCCTGCAGCGTGCTCTTAGCTCCCAGGTCGCGGATCCGCTTCTCGACAGTACGGTCGTTGGGCTTGACCGATTTGAGTCGTGCCAGGTACTTGTGGGCCTG
>JAJDCN010000190.1 GCA_029260815.1 Planctomycetota bacterium | reverse complement strand
CTCAACAGAGAATTGCCATTTACTGTCATTCTGAGCGAAGCGAAGAATCTGGTCCGCATGCCTTTTTTGTATGCGAGCGAGATCCTTCACTGCGTTCAGGATGACGACAAAGTTTGGAGAGTTTCCAGAGGAAGCTCTCCGCTAGCTCCTGTTGATGAGCGATAGCAAAGAATCTGGTTTGCGGGCAGAGAAACCCGGGACTAAAGCTGCGCGCGCATAGCGTCGTTGATGGATTTGTCGCCGGACCAGACTTCGCACAACAGGTCCGCGCCTTCGCGACCGACGGGGCGCAGGTCCACCCATTGCTTGTGGATCAAGGTCTTGAGCTTGCCGCGGGCCAGCTCGGCCATGGGCATGCCCGTTTCCGGCGCGTCCACCCGCGCCAGACGGATCCGGTCGCCCTGGCGGGTGACGAAGATGGAGCCGCTGACCACGGCTTGAACGTAGGCCTTGCTCGATTGTGCCATCGGGTGTTCCTAATTTTGTTGCTTGAAAAACAAAAAGTCTTTTTGTGAATCCTTTTCGCTTAACTTCGCGACAAGCGTATTTTACAAAATGACTTCTAGAACCTATCTCAAAAAATTCCGAATTGAGAGCAATTCACTTTTGCTCACGTCCTCAATGTCGCTCAGAACTTCAGGCTTGATGATCCGAGGGAAAGCCCTGATCGGACCATTAAGGAGGTTTGAGTTCGCTCTGTGCGCTTCCCGTCATTCTGAACCCTTCGCTGTGCTCAGGATGACGACGGAGTTCGAAGAGCTTCCAAAAGAAGCTCTTCGCGGCCCCTGTTGATGAATGATTGTATTGCGGGGCCCTGCCGCCCCCTGCGAGAGCCACGCCCGTGGCTCCCTACGGGGTTGGCTACCGCCCCTAGATCGTCGCTGGAGGCAAGCCGCGGAACGGATCGTCCGCGGGCGATGGGTCCGCCGCGAGACCGGCTTCCAACTCCGCGTTCAAGACCAAAAGCTCGGTTTGATGGGCGATCTCGTCGATGGCATCGATCACGGCGTTCAGGAGCGGGTCGGGCGCGGGGAGTAATTCGACCGCGACTTCGCGATCTTCTATCTTATCGATAGGTCCGATTAGCTTTCGATATTCCATTGCCCGATTCCAAGCCGAGTGGGTTGCTTATCAGTACTATCGACCGAAAGTCGATGTACATTAAAGACTGGTTCCATACAAAAACCGAACGCAAGCGGGGTTCGGGCTCAGTTCTCTGTGGAAAACGTGAGATATTAGGGTTTTAGGCCTTTGGGTCCAGGCCTGTTACTGGTGGAGTCTGCGCCGATATGAACAGGTTTTGGGGATTGTTAAGAAATCTTTATTTTTCCCTTGATCGTCGTTGGGCGGGTGATATACTTAGTGTGGTGAACCGGCGAAGTTCGGTTCCCAGCCAGAGGGAGTGAGCGAATGATTCACCGTCATAGGACCCAGTCTATACCAGCCGTCTGATGAACAGGATTTCCGTTCATGAGGCGGTTTTTTTCGTATAGAGAGTGATGGATGGTGGATAGGAGTTGGCAGAAAAAGTAAACTAAATACGTTAAAAAGACCTGTCGGTCCCCTATCCTCCATCCCACACTCTCCGGCGAAGCCAACTCGCCGGAGATTTTTTATGCCGTCATCCCACCCGTTAAGCTTACAGATACCGGCTGAGGTGGTCGAATCCCCGGCGGGCCACTTCCTCGGCGGTTTCCTGATAGGGGTACAACTCCAGGGTGACAAACCCATCGTAGTCGATTTCCCGTAGGGCGTCGAAGATCGCGGCAAAATCCATGGCCCCGTCGCCCGGCACCAGGTGCTGGTGGACCCGGTTCGCGGCGATATCCTCGATGTGAACGTGTTCGATGAAGGCCCCGTGGCTGCGGATCAAGGCGGCCGGGTCCTGCCCAACGCAGAAGAAATGGCCGGCGTCGAAGTTGAGGCCCACCGGCTCGTCGTCGAAGCGTGCCAAAAATTCTTCGATCTGTTCCCACCGCTCGATCAGCAGGTCCGGTTCCGGCTCGATCAACAGCCGCGTGCCGGTTTGTCGCGCAGTGGGCAGGACGGCGCGGACGCCTTGCTCGAACCGATCGAGCGCCGCATCGGGGTCCAGCCGGTCGGTGGGCCCCCCCGGTTCGGTAGAGATGTTCGGGCAGCCGATGGCTGCGGCGAAGTGCAAGGAAGCCTCGGTATGCTCCTGTCGGACCCTGCGGTCGGCCGCGTCGGGCTCGATCCAGGAGGGGTGATAGGTATCGCCCAGGGCAAATAGGGTGAATGCGTTGACGTTGGCGGGGGTCAGACCGGCCGCGGCGATCTGTCGGCCGATCTGGGCGTAGCGTTCGGGCTCGGCGGCCATGGGCAGGATGTGGGGGGTATCGCCGAGGATCTCGATCCCGGCGTAGCCGACCTCGGCGATGATCTCGATGGCGTCTTCAAGGCTGTACTTCTTGAAGGCGTTGGTACTCATGGACAGTTTCATGGGGTCTCCTCGGGGTCTCGGATGCCGCCTGCGGGGCGGCCGACGGGCTCGAGTATACCACGGCGGCGGCGGGTTGTGCAAAGCCCGGGGCGGGGCGAAAGATCGGCGGCGATCGCGTCGAAGAAGAAGGGGAGGCTCATCCTGAAGAGCAGGGCCAGCCGGCCCGCAATCGAGCGTTGAAGCCCGCTGCGGCTTATGGTATAATAAGTCTGTTACTACACCTATGGTTACGATCGGGAGCACACGCATGAAAACGCGTTCGAATCGGGCGGCAGTCGTCGCCATGACC
This sequence comes from Planctomycetota bacterium, assembly GCA_029260815.1. Lineage (GTDB taxonomy): Bacteria > Planctomycetota > B129-G9 > JAJDCN01 > JAJDCN01 > JAJDCN01. The sequence continues at coordinate 2,015 of JAJDCN010000190.1, read as the reverse complement.
CTTTTCCTTCTTGTTTCGTTAAGTGGTTGTGCGGTGGTGGCGTTGTTTGAGACCTTCACGCCTTCGGACAGTACCAGTCAGGCGGCGAACGACTTGGTTACGCTGTCGTTCTCCGAGCAGTACCGCATCGGTCCTGGGGATACACTGACGATCACGACCTGGGATGAAGAGAAGTTGTCCGAGCAGATCACGGTGTATCCGGACGGCAAGATCTCCTTTCCCCTGCTGGGGGACGTCGTGGCCGAAGGGATGACTCCGGAGAATCTGGGCAAGCACCTGGAACAACTGATCGAGTCCTATCAAAAGGGCGCGGAGATCACTGTCGTGGTCGACAACATTTCGTCACTGGAGTATTCGGTGCTGGGCGAGGGCGTTAGCCAGGGGGTCTTTCCGCTGACGCGCCGCACGACGATGCTGGAAGCCATTGCGACGGCGGGCGGGTTCGCCCAGTTTGTCAGCCGCAGTAACGTGATCCTGATCCGGCACGTGGATGGACAGGAGAAGCGGTACCGGTTTGACTTCGACGACTACCTGGAGAATCTCGACTCTCCTTTTAAAAACATTGAGCTGCTTCCCGGCGACGTGTTGCTGTTTCCCTAGCGGAGGCCGGATCGGGTTTTTATGTTGAACAGGTTGTCGACGGGCTCCACGCTCTTGAATCATTCGCTTCTTGTCGCCCTCATTGTGGTCGGCCTGTTGGTCGTGCCGTGCGCACGGGCGACGGCGGACGAGACGCTGGGTGCCTGGACCTTGAACCCGGTATTTCGCAACACCTTCCGCTACAGCGACAATATTTTCTTTTCCAACAATAAGCGATCGGATTCCGTCTTTACCACCAGCGCAAATGTGGAGGCCCGCCGGCCGATTCGAAATGGGAACCTGCAGTTGGGCTTCGGCGTGCGCGATACCAGTTACCAGCGCTCGACCGAGGTGGATACGACCACTTTTTTCGGCAACGGCTCCTTGTCTTACCAGTTGAGCGAATGCCTGAGCTTTTCAGTGAGTCAGAATATTTCGGTTACACCCGATACGAGCGTTCAGGACAACGACGTGTTCGAGTTCTTCAATCGCCAGGCCGATTCCGATCGCGGCCCGGACGTGGGGGTCGATCCCCTGGGCGATGATATCCTGGAAGACGCGGGCGAACGGGCCGACTTGTTTTCCAACATTCGCGCGGGCGGTGAAGACGCCTTACGGGTTCGACATGCCGGCAATGCCTCTGTCACGATCCGTTTGTCAGAGGCGACCCAGGTCTCGGTGGACTATTTCCGCAGCGAGACCCGCTTCGACAATCGTATCTTTCAGCAAAGTTCGGGCTTGGGGCTGGGCGGTAACGTGACCACACAACTGGGCCCGCGCGATACGCTGACACTGGGCACGCGGACCTCCTCGTCCGACGGGGAGAACGACGTGTCCTCCGATCACATGTCGGGGACCGCGACCTGGCGGCACGTCTTTTCCCAATACGTAACGACGAACACGATCGTTCGCGTTAGCCGGTTGACCGAAGAGGGACGCCGGGGCGTTCGGGACGAGTTTGTGGGTACGAGCGCCTCCACAATGAGTCCCAAGCGAGACACCGACACGCTTTCGGTCGATACCAACGCGATCCTCCGCCTGCCTGAAAACATCCTCCTGCGGGTCGGTGGCGGCGTCAATCGACAGAAAGACGAAGGCGTGGGCAGCGCAAGCGACGGCAATGACACTTCTACGAACTTTACCATCGGGCTGGACAAGCCGTTTGTTTTTAGAAACGGCAGCTTCAGTATCGACTACAATCGGTTTTTGCGGGACGATTTTCGCGGCGGTTTCGTGACCGAGCGGTTGTCCGGGACCCTGACGTACCGGCCCTGTGGGGACCTGACGACCACAGTGAACGCCTACGTCTCCGATCGAGATTCCTCCTTCGGAAATGATGTCAAGACCGAAACCCGGGGTGCGTCGATTCGCGGCACCTACCGAATCAGTCGTATCCTTTCGGCAATCGTTGGCGTGGAATACCTGACACAGGATGC
>JAJDCN010000189.1 GCA_029260815.1 Planctomycetota bacterium | reverse complement strand
AAGCGCTTCATGCACGATAACGGGCTAGACTCAATCCATCTGGGTTACAACGGCTCCAGCGATCTGGACTATTCCGGCATCCACGTCCCACCTCTTGTGGGATGGACAGCGGAGAAGAACCTGGAGGGCCGCAGCGTGTTGTTGCAAGATCCCGCGTTCAAGGCCAGAGTCATCGAGATGGCAACGCTGGATCCCGACCCCGTGAAGCGCCAACAAGCCTTGGGCCTGCTGGTCTCTGGACTGAGCAACGGAACCGAGGGAAAAGCGAAGGCCGTGGCGATCATTGAACAGACCATGCCGCACCAATCGGCCCAATGGCGTCAAACCGCCGTGGTGGCGCTGGGCAGGATCTATTCGACCGAATCCTCGAAACTGCTGAAGAAGATTCAGGTTGACGACCCGGACGAAAAGACGCGCCAGCTGGCAACCCTGATTTTATATGAAGCGCGCCAGGGCTCCAAACCTGTCGGGGTATCGGCAGAAGTCGAGCACGTCCAGCCCAAGGAAGAAGCCCCAACGGATGAGTGAGCGCGGAACCTAAAGGAGGTGGCCCGTTGAGCACACGAACCCTGACACTTTTATTCACCGCACTTGTGGCGGTGTGCGCCGCGCTGGGCGTGATGTGGAGCCTAGCGGTGAGCGAACAGGACGAATTGCGCGAACAGTTGCGGAGGTCCGAACAAAAGCGGCAAGCGCAGGTGACCGCCATGAAGCGGCTACAGTCGCGGTCAGCCGCACCCATCCGCTCCATGGGTGACACCCATTCGAGCGCCAGTGTGGACACATCGCGGGCACACACCGAAGAGGCGGCCGGCGCCGAGCGGGTGGCGGAATTGGAAAAAATGTTTCGCGAAGCGCTCGAGAAGAAAGATCGCGCCGCCCTGATGGGTGTCCTGGAAGGCGTGCTGAACTTGAACCCGGCCGGCTACCCGGCTATGGTCCCCGTGCTCAACACGCTGTACAAGGATAAGACTTCACTGGAAGAGAAGATGGCCTTCTTCAGCGAATCTGAAACCGACGGCGGCTTTATGAATATGGATCAGGACTCCATACGCATCTTCGAAAGGATCATGTCCGGCGGAATGAACCCGCTGGTGTTCTTTCTGGCATCCAGCGACGAGTTGAATCCGGAGTGGAGAGCCAGCATGCTCGAGAGCGTGGGCGATATGGCCAACCGTACCAACCAAGAGAAGGAGGCCGCAGAGTTGCTGGGTCACGTCCTGAAGTCGGAGACAGACGGTCAACTCTTTGACGCCGCCTTGAAGGGCCTGGGCAAACTGGCCACAGACGAGGCCATTGCGATCCTGGACGACAAGCTCAAAGAGGTGGTCCTATCCGGTGGGCCGGATTCTGCCGAGGCGCAGGCGATCTCGATGGCACGGAATACAGCGTTCGAGAAAAACCCGACGCGCTCCGCCGAGCCCCCAACCGAGCCCGAGCTCCTCAGCGAATACAACGAGTTGTCCGAGGATGTGAAGGAGCTAGAGGACGCAATCGCCGCGGAAACCGAGACGGAATCGCCGACCGTGAGCAACCTGCGCTGGACGGCGGAAGAGGACCTGGAGGGCCGGAGCGCGTTGTTGCAAGATGCGGCGCTCAAGGCCCGGCTCGTGGAGATGGCAACGCTGGATGCCGATCCGGCCAGGCGCACCGAAGCCCTGGGCCTGCTGGTCTACGGCCTGAGCAACGAAGCCGAGGGCGAAACGGAGGTCGTGGCGATCATCGATCAGAACATGCTGGTCCAATCGGTACCATGGCGTCAGAGCGCCGTGGTGGCGCTGGGACAAATCCGCTCGACTGAGGCCGTGGAACAGCTGAAGCGGATTCAAGCTCAGGACCCGGACGAAAATACGCGTAAGCTGGCGACTATCGTTTTAAATGAAAACCCCATATTCTCCCCCTTTTTAAGACGCAATGGGCGATTTCGGTACGGGACCATAATCACAGAAACCGAGACAAAGGTAGAGTAAGCGAGATTTTCGAGCGCGCGTCCTCCCCCTGCCCGCCACGACCAAACCTCAATGGGGCGCATATGTTCTGTCTGAAGCCCTGGAAAAGAATCTAAGTATTATTCTCTATTTTTTAAGTCTCGACCGGTGCGATTGTGGGCCCCCGCTGTTCTCAACGGACGAAGATTAATCCACTCTAAAACAAAAGAATTTCACACTAATAACCGATATTAGTGTTTTCCGATCTCCTGGGGCCTTTAAGGAGCTTGATCTACAATGGAAACAACTGTCGTCCCAACTATTGTTGAGTCGGTACGCGACCTTTTTTCTAAAATGCTTTCTTGTCATGTCAGCGGCAATCAACAGGCCATCTCCGTGGAGCAGCCGATTAATTCCGAGGAGGTTTCCGCAGTTATTGGAATCACCGGAGAAACCCAGGGGACTATGACGCTCCTGCTTCCGGAGTCCACTGCGCTGGCGATCGCGAGCAAAATGCTCGGCAGTACGTTCAACGAGATGGACGAGATGGTGGCTGACGCAGTGGCCGAGGTTATTAATATTGTGGCCGGCTCGGCGAAAGCCAAGATGGTCGACGAGAACGCGCGGCCGCTGGACCTGAGCCTGCCGACGGTGATCCACGGCAGTCAATACACGCTGCACAGCCCGGACAACGGGAAATTGGTCAACATCTTTTTCAGCAGCGAGCTGGGCGACTTTAACCTGCGCCTTACTTTGTCCTAGCCGGCGCCCCACGCCGGTGGGCTATTTCCGCGCCGCCCGCACGCTCACGACCAGCACGACCACCACCAGAATCGCCAGAACCGCCAGCAGCGGCCACGCGTCCTTGATGCTGTCGCCAAAAGATTTCGACCGCCGGGAGGCGCGCTGTCTCCGCTTGTCGGATGATTCAGCCTCGCCTTCTCCAGACTCTTCAGTGGCAGTCTCCACAGAATCCGGCTCCGCTTCAGATTCCGGTTCAGGTTCCGGCTCTGGTTCCGGCTCCGGCTCGGGCTCTGGTTCAGGTTCCGGCTCTGGTTCGGGTTCCGGCTCGGGCTCCGGTTCAGGCTCCGGTTCAGGTTCCGGCTCTGGTTCCGGCTCTGGTTCCGGCTCGGGTTCGAGTCCCGGCTGCTCCTCCGGTTGGGGCACGGCCCCGGTGTGTGGCGGGTCGGCTGGGGGTCCGCCGGCTTTTTCGACCGCATCGTTGGCAAGCAATTCCAGGGTTTCAAGCGCCGTGGCAAGACTTCTCTCCGAATATCCCTCGCCGCCGGCCCAGATCGAGATCCAGTAATGCTTCTTGTACAGCACAATCCGGTTTCCGGAATACACAGCGCTGACCGGATGACGGGTCCAATGGTCCAGGAAGTTGGCGGTCTCTACTGCGCGCAACAGCTTGGGTACGCCCGCCTGCCCGTCGCGGGCGCGATCGGCCGCCATCTGCTCGCGCGTTTCGTTGGGTTGGGCACCGTTGTCAAACGCGGCCTTCGCGTGTGCGGCGTTGGCGTAGTAGCGAAACTCGAAGCGGGCTTGTCGATAAGCCGGCGGGCCGTCGGAGTAGCTGGAATAGAACAAGAAACGCTCCGCTTCGCCGCCCACGTCGTCGTCCTGGACCGTATTAAGATCTTCGGCCCCGAGCATCCGTAGCGTCAAGCCGTCGGCCAGCTCGTCAAGCTCGAAAAACTTTTGCTCGAACTTCGGCCCGGCATTTCCGGCCCACGCTCCGGGCGCGGTTATCGCAACGACGATCAGTACCGCCAGCGCAAAACCACCGATGCGTCCAACCCAATATGCTACGCTCATCGTATGTTCCCCTGAATCCGTTCTCCGCCCCAATTCAACCGCCCCATTCTACCGTTTCGGCTATCCAACCCAACTCCTCTTTTGTCCGCACCGGACTTACTCCTCGACGAGGACCAGTTTGAATATGCCACCTGCCAACTCCATCGCAACGACCTTGCCTTCGCGATCGATCTGGAACGCGGCCTCTTCGTAATCGGAACCTGTGGGATACAAAGTCACCTTGCTCATCCCCTCCGCGTCCGGCTCCGTTCGCACCAGACGGCCTGGCTTGGCGCTCAGAATCTCCGGCTCGGCCCGTGGGTCTGGAAATTTCACGTACGTAACCGCCATCTCGCCGGCTTCGGGCAGCAGCCGCGGACCCAGCGTGGAGAAGGTGCACGCGAACAGCACCACGCCTTCGGGCGCCGGCATCTCGCTGGCGTGTAATTTGGGAGAATCGAGCGGTTTTCCGCGCCGGTTCGTCAGCGTCTTGCCGTCAATTTTCCACACATCCGCGCCGCAGGCGATCGTCCCGTTCATGCCGGCCACGCCGTCGTTGTGCGTCTGCGCTGAAACCTTTTTTGGTGCATAGCCGTTCGCGGCATCACTTTCCACCCGCATCGAGATACCCGAGACTTGGCCCATCATCTTCACGTCAAAGGAGCTGGAGACCACGTGGGCAGAACCCGTCGTCTCCACGGTTACGGAGTGTGTCCCCGTCTCACCGTCTTTGTCGAGGATACGGTAAATCCACGTTTCAGTTTGCGTCTTGACCGGTTCGGGTTTCTCGGGCGGGCTGGCCGTTTCGGCCGGTTCCTGCAAACCGCCACAAGCCGACAGAACCAAGGCGGCACATAGCAGGACGGTGACAATGAAGAAATTTCGCATCCTTACGCTCCTTTCGCGCAGACGGAAGTGATAAGCAGTCCGCCCCAGTATAGCCGCCTCTCAGCCAATTTCAACGCCCCAAAAACCCGCGCACGATACAAAACCAAGTATTTCATGCCTTCGCACCAACCGTGCGTCAAGGAAGTTTGTATATCCTCATCAAGCTGTTGTACTGGACGGAGATGAGATATTTCCCGTGCAGACGAAAGCCACCGGTTGGTGCCTGTCCTGCATCAACGGCCGGGGTGTGGCCGAGAATCTTGATCTGCGCGGGATCCGCAGTGTCGTAGACGACGAGGCCCATGGAATCGAGCATGGCGTACACACGCGTGCCGCGAACCCGCAGTACTGCCTCATGGCGACTGCGGGCAGGGGCGCGACCCAGGATCTGACTTGTCTTACTATCTTCTATAACAAGTAGACCGCTGTCGATGTGATAGAACCGCCCGCCGTGCACGGCGAAGGTCTCCGTAGGCTGCGCTCTGACATGCTCCTCGAAAATCGGAAAAGCTCTTTTCGCTCTGCTTTTGTCGTGCGATGAAACATGCTCCAGGTTGCCTTGAGGGAAGTACCGATAGACATGCATCTTTTTCCAAGACGGTTTTATGTACAGGAGTCCCTCTTGTGCGTGGATCCGCATGACGTTGTTGCCGCCGGTCCGATAGTGGCCAATCATCTCCGGATTCGTCAGCGTGGTGATGTCGTAGATGGCAATGGCGCCACGCGTTGCAACGAACAACAGTTTCCCGTCAATGGTAACGTCCTCGGCATTGGGGGGAATCCGCAGCTCGGCGACCATTTTGGCGGGCTTGAATGGAGCGACCAGGTGCGAGATTCTCGGCAAGGTCCCCTTGTTCCGTTGATACCACGTGGCACATTCCTTGCCTGTTTTGAAATCGCGGGCGGCCAGAAACCGCAAAGCCGAAGGAATATCTCCCGGGTAGATGGCGGTATCCGTCCAGATCTTGCGGTCCCAATATTTCAGCAATCCAGGGATCGCGCGGGTGTCGCCGAGCAAAACAAGACCCTGCAGCGCCGGCTTGGCCAACTCTGCGTTCTGCGAAAGTGCGTCGAGCAGGATCTCATAGCGCTCTTTGTCGGCATTCTTCTTCCACCAGGCTTGCCACCGCTTGACGTCTTCCTTGGCATCCGCTCCTCGTGTGCCGACATACTTACGCGCGAAGTATTGCAGGCTTGCACGACAGTCATCCTGCACATGGGACCTCTCATGCGACAAGCCTTCCAGCAGGAGCGGCACGGCCTTCTTCATCGGGAAGCTCTTTAGAGAATAAGCCATCCAAGATGCGGCATGCTTGTCCACACCATGGCGCAGAAGTTGGGTCCAGATCGGCAGGGCGCGCTCGTCGGCGTGCGATGAAAGCGCGACGGCCACGCGATTGCGCGCCGTCTCGCTCTTGGAATCCCCCAGAACCGCCAAGGCGTCCAGCGCCTCCTTGCCGCCCAATACGCCGAGAGCGCGGATGGCCTGTTCACTCACTTTCACATCTCTCAGCATCGGGATCAGGGGCGCCACGGCACGACGACTTCCCGTGCGTCCGAGCAGGACCACCGTGAAGTGGCTCACTTGAGCGTCTTTGGACTCCAGCCGCTTGGTCAGCGCGGGGATCGCCGCTTCACCAAGTTCGTCGAGCACCGGCACCAGCAATCCCTCGATCGCGTGGAGACCATTTTCTGGATCCAATTCCATGCATTGGTTATTCCGCACACCGTGGGGTATTTGCAAAACCAGACTCTCCGCCAGCGTGGCGTATCCCTCCGTAACTCTGCTGGGATATACGGTCTCGAGAGCCGCCTTGTGCACTGCCGGGTCGTTGCTATTGAGGCAGGCAAGCACCTCTTGCTTAAAATCCTTTCGCATGATGCCGGCTCCGCTCTTCAGAGCCGCAATCCGCAGGCGGCTATCTTCCGTATGAAGGGCTCGGACCAGCGTATCGACGCTGGCCTTCGGCCACACATCCGTCAGGATCCCTTTGTGAAGCGGCTTGATCTTCTCGACGCCCGACATCGTCACCGCCAGCGGCGAGCCGGTCGGCGTTTTTACCGGTGGATCGGCATACGCCGACAGAACCCAGGCGACACACAGCAGGACGGCGGCGATGAAGGAGAACGTTCGCATCGCTGCGCTCCTCTTTGTAAGCGGAAAATGTTGCGCGGTTGATACCAGTATAGTCACTACGAGGCATATTGCAACGCCGCACGGACACCTCGGTCACGGCCCCCTGCAACCCCGGCCGGCCGGAACCTTCTCGTTACCCGTAGAAGTTTCTTTCAGGTGATATACAGCGGGGGCGTGTTATTGCTGCCTTTTGCGCACCTTTTTCCCGAGGCCGAGCAGCCCCAGCCCAACCAGAACCAGCGTTCCAGGCTCTGGAGCGACTTCGACGGCGGCAGACCGGTTAAAGAAATCGCGCCCATTGCCCGGCAGCGTATTGTCCACACTCAACTGGACGAAGTAGGTGCCCCGCTCGGTAAAACGAAACGTCGGGTTCTGCTCGGTCGAGGTGAACAGCAGCGGAAAGCCCGGCCCCTCCAAAAAGACCAGCCACTCCCAAGACTCTACGAATCCCTGGCTCGTGTCCATCAATTGCACGAATCCGCCTTCCGGCCCCACCGACGAGCGGTCCGGCGAAAAGCCGGCCTGGTTGGAAATCACTTCGATGAGCCCCAGTTGCGTATCCGTATCACTGCCCGCGAAATTGGTCACTGTGAGACCGACATCAAACAGGCCGCTTTGATTGAACCAATGGGACGGGTCCTGGAGGTCTGAGGCGCCTTGGCCGGCGCCAAAGCTCCAATCCCAAGAATACAGCGGGCCGTCCAAGCTTGTGGATAGATCCGTAAAGTTCACCAAGACGCCTGCATTCATTTTCGTTACGTCCGCAGAAAAGCCCGCCACCGGCGGCGCGAAGCCTGTGAGATCCAAGCTTTGGACGGTCGCATCCTCCCCGTCGCCGGGCAGGGTGTTGTCCACGACCAACCGGACTTCGTACAGGCCCGGTTGTGCAATGGTCAGATACGGGTTTTGAGAGCTGGAGGTCAGAAACGGTGTCGATTCGCCTTGCACAAAAACTTCCCAGTGTCGCGATTCGATAAAGCCGCCGCTGGTGTCGATGAATTGCACCGACGCGCCCGAGAGATCCAAGGTCGGCGCGCCCTGTGTGTAAGCGGCCAAGGAGGCGTCGACGACTTCGATATACCCGACTTTTGTTTCCAGATCGCTTCCGTCTACATTGGTGGCGCCGAGGCTGACGTCAAAGAAACCGCTCGCGTCGTATTGATTGGAAGGGTTCTCCAACGCCGAGGTCCCTTCGCCGGCCCCGAAGTTCCACAACCGAGAGTCCACGGTCCCTACCGTCTGGTTGGCGAAGTTCACGACGACCCCTGGATTGACCTTTGTAAAATCTGCCGCGAAATTAACCACGGGCGGAAACAGAAGCGTTCCGCCGTAGATCAGGTAGGTCTCACCGGCACCACTGATGCCGTTTGGATCGGCTTGGTTCGCGCCAACTAAAATATCGTCAATTCCATCGCCGTTGATGTCTCCGGCATTGGAAACTACTCCACCGGCTACGTCCCAAGGATCGATGCCATTAAAAGCGACCCCCTCCACGGCGCTCCCGATGTCTGAGAAACTAACCGTTCCAGACAGAGCCGAGGCACCGGTTTGACCGAAAACCAAAAAGGCTTGTCCCTCAAAAGACGAATCGAATGGTACCTTGCTCCCTCTGCCGATGAGCAGATCGTCCACGCCATCGTTGTTCACATCTCCTGCAGAAGAGACGCTTGGAGAGTGAGGGTTGTTGTTTTCGAAAATCACACCGGCAATGCTGGTGCCGACGTTAGCGACATCGAGGGTCCCCGTTAGAACCGAGACCCCCTCCTGACCATAGATCAGATATGCCTTGCCACGTTTGTCGGGTTGCTCTCCGGTAGATCCAATAAGCAGGTCGTCAATTCCATCGCCGTTAACATCTCCGGCGTTGGAAACGATGTGACCGCCTATTCCCAATCCAGCGGTCACACCCTGGAAGGTCGCGCCCGCGAGGGTGGTACCAAGATCCGAGAGCTCAACTGTTCCGGACAGCTCTGACGCGCCACTCTGGCCATAGACTAAGTAGCTTTCGATTACACCGTCGTCTGGCTGGCTTCCTCCATTGACTTTGCGCGTGCTGATGAGCAGGTCGTCGATCCCGTCATTATTAATATCTCCCGCGTTGGAGACAGTTTCGCCGGAAAGATCGTTCATTGAGATGCCGTTGAATGTGACGTCCGCATCCGCGACACTCAACGCTCCGGACAGAGCGTCCGCTCCGGTCTTTCCGTAGATCAGATAGGTCTTACCCGCCCAGAAGACGCCGTTCGGGCTAGAGCTCACGTGCCCGATCAACAGGTCGTCGACCCCGTCGCCATTGATGTCTCCCGCGTTGGAAACAGAGGTACTCCCACCACTGAAGGTTGCATCTGCATTCGCGATTAGGTCGATAGTGCCGGACAAAGCGGCGCCGCCACTTCGGCCGTAGACAAGATGTGTCTTGGTTAATGCGGTGGACCGGATGAGCAAGTCGTCGATGCCGTCGCCGTTGATATCTCCTGCGTTGGAGAGCGCCTTGCCGGTTTGGTTATTGGGGATACTACCTTGAAACGTCACATCCGCAGAAGCCAGGTCAAAGGTGCCGTTCAAAGCGGCGGCTCCATTTTTGCCATAGACGAGGTAAACCTCTCCGGCGTCATCGATGCCATTGGGGGCGGCCAGATACGCGCCGATTAACAGGTCGTCGATTCCATCCCCGTTAATATCTCCTGCATTGGAAACACTGCTGCCGGACAGGTCAATACCATTGATTCCGTTGAAGGTCACGCCCTGCCAAGTGACTCCCTGGTCGGCCAACTCGATCGTTCCGAACAGATCGCTTGCCCCGGCGGGAGCCGGCAACAGAAAAAGTACAGAGACGATGAGCGTAACGGATACCAAGCCGCTTTTGAGGTGCATAGGATTGCTTTTATTCCAAGGTTTGAGCGGTCCAGCAAAAACCAATGATGCGCAGAGATTTCCCTAATCATAAGACACAGGAACGGCAAAAAAGTTTTATGCTTTTTTGAGATTATTTTTCTCCGACGGACAACACTTCCCATAACACCATGCGGTTAAGCAGCTTACGACAAGACAATCGCAGGCGGAAAATAGAAATCGATGGAGGCTTTCCGGATTGGGTGCCCGATCGCGCAGTTCAAGCCGGACCGCTGGGTGCTGGCTAGGCGAACATTTTCTTGTAATGGCGGTACCAGTTGCTCTGGAAACGCTCGGCGGGGTCGTAGCGTTTCTTCAGGCGCAGAAATTGTGGAAGCTGCGGGTAGCAGGTTTGAACCTGGGTGCGGGTGGCGTGGGTGTGATAGGTCAGGTAGTAGCGGCCGCCGCGTGCGATGGCCAGGTCGATGAGCCCGCGGAAGGCGGCGGCGGAGCGCTTCTTTCCGGTTTGAGTGTGCGGCGTGTGCAGGTTGAAGATAATGCAGGCCCAGGGGCGCGTGGCCCAAGCCAAGAAGCTTTCGGGGTCGGGCTGGATCATGCGAATGGTCCCGTAGATGACCTGCACCTCATGCTTCCGGAACGCTTCGGCTGCAGCCTTCATAAAGCCGGCCAACGCGTCGCGGGGAACGTAAACCTCGGTGATGACTTCGGTGGCCTTGGCCGCGTAGCCAAGCTTGCGGTCGATCTCAGCATGGTAGTTGTTTACGTAACTGCTGCTCTGGTGCGCGTCGGACCAGTAGATTTGTTCGTGGGTCGAAAGATAGTGGTCCGCGTATTCGTTGAACACCTGCTCCGGATTGGCGTGAGCCAGATAGACGAGACGCTTCCATTTGTGGAGGGTTAGTTTCTTTTGCTCGGCGGGAATCGGCGTATCGATGGGAACGGGCCGATAGGTAGCCAGAATGCCCTTGTTCAGGTAGTCCTTGTCGTCGGGCGTGACGGAAAACTGAAAGTCGCCGTACAAGTGTCCATTGGCCGTTCTCTTTTCGATTTCCGGCATCAGGTCATCGACGCGGCTCAGTTCCACGAGACGCTGCACTTTCTGCTTGGGGACGAGCCGTAGCGTGACGGAATAAACAAACCCAAACAGGCCATAGCCGCCGATGGCCAGCCGAAACAGTTCCTCGTTTTCCGTTCGGCTGCAGGTCTTTAATGCGCCTTGCGCGTCGACGAGGGTGAAGGACTCTACGTCCGCAATGATCGGCTTCATATTCAGGCCACGGCCATGCGCGTTGGCGGCGAGGGCGCCCCCCAGGCTCAAGCGGTCGGCGCCGGTCTGTTTCTGAGCGATGCCCCACATCCGTTCGTAGCCATCCTGCTCCTGCGCGAGGTCGGCCATCAGCTTGGGCCATTGGATGCCCGCCTGGACTTCGATTCGTCCTGCAATTGGGTCGAAGCGCAACACCCGGTTGAGCTGCGTAGTGTCCAGTAGCACCGCATCCGTGGCGAACTGCTGCGCGCCCATGGCATGGCGGCCGCCGGCGATGCAAATAACCTGATCTTTCCGCGCCGCCCGCTGAATCGCTTCCTGGACAGAGCTTAACGAATCGACACGGACAACCCGATCCACGCGCGTGGGGTTGAGTTGAGAATGAACGTCATTGACCACAACCCCGCGCGGCGCAGCGCCAGGCCGCAAGCAGCCGGAGACGTACAGCGGTGCAACAGCAGCCAGCGCAATAAATTCTCTGCGGCTGATCATGGCGACAAGTGCGGCAAGCGGAATAATGCTGCCCGATTGCGCAGCACCGCGATCATGCCCAGGCGGGTGTCGAAGGGGGCGACGCGGTAGGTCTCGAAGGCCTCGCCATTTTCCGCGCGGGTCAGGGCAGCTTGGATCCAACCTTGCGCAAGCTCCACACCTGCGCGGTCGCCGATAAAGGCGCACGTTTGGCCATAATAGGAAACCGCCAAACACGCTTTGCTGCTTTGGAGCGGGTCGCTGCCCAAGCCGGTCTTGCTGCGCATGAGTTCGAGCGCGCCCGATGCTTTCAGGCTCTGACGCATCTGCTCTAATTGCACGTCCCGCGCCGCGGCGTATTCCGCTTTGCCCAGGAGCTCGGCCCCAAGATGCAGCGCGGCGATGGCGTGCGCACGCGAGGCGAGTGAGCGATCCGGGTAGATGTTGCCGTATGCTTTGCCATTGCCCGGAACCACCGGATCAGGATTCTTTGCGATCGCTTGCACCCAATAATCAAGGATGCGTTCCAAGGGAATCTGATCGCGCATCTGGGGGAAACGCTGCCACGCGTGTGCCAGATGAAAGACGGTCTTGGGGCTGTGCCAGCCGGTGGATTGGTCCGCGCGATCCACGACGCGGTCCTGGCCGTACTGAACAA
>JAJDCN010000188.1 GCA_029260815.1 Planctomycetota bacterium | reverse complement strand
GAGGCCAATAACGCGGAACGGGAGATCTTCAGCCTCGGGGAGAGGGAAAAAATTGCCTTCGCCTTGTCCGCCGCCGAGATTCAAATCGAGATTCCGGAATCGCTGATCGAAGAAAAGGTGCGATTTGCCTCAAACGTTTTGCGTATGGACGTGGAGGTGGATACTCGGGGCGTGGTGGTGATTAACGAACGCAAAGGATTGATTGTCATCGGCGAGGACGTCACGATCCTGCCCGTCGCAGTCGTTCTGGAAGGCATTCGGATCGAGATTGCCTCGCCGGATCCGCAGCAACCGCCGAAGGTCGGAAACGCCGCGTTTCTCGATACGCAGCCGGGTAAGGACAAGGGGACGCCGCTCAAGCAACTGGTGGACGCTCTCAACGAGCTGCAGATCCGCCCGGAACAACTGATTGCAATTATCCAATCGCTCAAAGCAGCCGGCGTGTTACAGGGCGAAGTGATCGTTATTTAGACAGGACAAAGATGGAACCGATCGGCACAACAACCCTAGGACACTCGCTCGCACAAGACCGGCTCCACGCTCTGGAGCGCTCCGCCGTCGCAGCCGGCAAAGCGGATCATCCGAAGCTGATGGAAGCGGCGAAACAGTTCGAGTCCTACTTTTACTCGGCGCTGCTAAGCGAGATGCGTAAAAGCCTGCCGGGGAACCCGGTGATGTCCGGCGGGCGCGGCGAAGAGGTATTTCAAGGACAGTTGGACAACGAACTCGCTAACCGAATGGGCGAGCGCGGAGCCCTGGGCATCGCTCGAATGATTTATAACCAGTTGATTCCCAAAGACGGGACGGTCCACATGGACAAAGCAGTTGAACAATACGCCAGGAGCGCAGGAGATAAAACGTGAGCCAGAACGATCCAAGAGTTCGATTGAAAGAAGTGCTTCTCTCCGAGTTGATCCTCTATACCCGTCTGCTGGGGATCGAGGAACAGAAAAAGCAAGCGATGGTCAGTCTCGATAGTTTTGCTCTCGAAAAGATTGTCGGAGACGAAACCGAGGTCGTCGAGAAGATTCGCCGGCTGGAAGGCCAACGAGTCGAGACCGCCGCTCGGATCTGCCAGGACTATGGGCTGGATCCGCGCAATTGCGGACTGGAGGAGATCGCTGCGGCCATGGACGCGTCGTGGCAGGAGGAGTTCCTGAACCTCCGTGCACGGCTCAAAGAAGTCAGCGTGGACATCGAAAAGACCAACGACCTGAACAAACGCTTGTGCGTCCAGTCGCTTGACCATATTCAGGTGACGCTCAATGCAATCTCCGGTGCTTCGCAAAATCGTTTGGGTGCTTATTCAAAAGCGGGCGTGGCGCCGGGCGTGGTTTCAACACGACAACTGATTGATCAACGGGTGTAACGATGGCGGGACTTTTTTCATCCTTTAACGTTGGCAGACTGGCGATCGGAGCCCAGCAGACCGCCCTGCAGGTGATCGGCCAAAACATTGCCAATGCCAACACCGAAGGCTACACTCGACAGCGGCCGATCCTGGAGACCACGCGGCCGCAGGACCTGGTCTACGCCCAGATCGGCACCGGCGTGCAGGTGGCGCAAATCGAGCGCATCATCAACCTGGAGCTGGAGTCACGCATCCAAGATTCCTTCTCCGCCCTCGGCTCCCTCTCGGCCCAAGAATCTATGCTGCGACAGGTTGAAGCCCTCTTTAACGAGCTGAGCGAAGCAGATCTGTCCACGGAGATGACCCGCTTTTTTGACGCGCTCAGCGACCTGTCCACGGATCCGGAAGATTCTTCCCATCGCGGCGTTGTTCTGGAGCGGGCGATGGCATTAACGGACTCCTTCCAGTTTCTCGCCACACGCCTCAACCGTACACGGGAGCAGGCCAACGATCAGATCGTCACCGCTGTGGGCCAAGTCAATGGAATGACCAACGCGATCGCAGAGCTGAACAAGTCGATTATCCTGGCCGAAAACGCCGGCGCCAATTATGGCACGGCCAACGATCTGCGCGACAAGCGGGATCTGTTGCTCAAGCAGCTGAGCGAAATTGTAGACATCCGAGCAATCGAAAACGACAATGGCGCCGTGAGCGTCCTGGCGGGTTCCGATTTCCTGGTCTTCAACGGCGAGAACTTCGAGCTGACCACCGCGGTTTCGGCTGATCGCAATATTCAGATCGACACCGTGGAGTTTACCCACAACGGGCAGGACTTGACGCTCAATGGCGGCTCCTTGCGGGGGCTCGTCCAGTCCCGGGACGTGATTCTGACCGAGTTCATCGATGATCTGAACACCGTGGCGGCCACCTTGATCTCGGAATTCAATCAAATCCACGCCGCAGGCCGCGGCCTGGACACCTTTAGCACCGCCACCAGCGCCGAGCGGGTCGATCAGCCTTCACTCGTGCTCAATCAGGCAGGTCTCCCCTTTACGCCGGTGAATGGCAGCTTCGAGATCAACATCCACGATGCCAATGGCGTCCTGCAGACGATCAACATCGAAGTCGATTTGGATGGTCTGAATTCCAACGATACGACCCTGGACAGCTTGATTGCCGAAATCAACGCGGAGTCCGGCGGGCTGGTGACAACTTCGGTGAGCAATACGAACAACCTTCAATTGACCAGTTCGAACGGACACACCTTCTCGTTCTCCAACGACACCAGTGGCGCACTTTCGGCCTTAGGCATCAATACCTTCTTCACGGGTTCCAATGCCCTGACCGTGGGGGTCAACACCGTCGTAAGAAACGACACCGACCTGATCGCCACGGCGCGGCCCGAGCCCCCTTCGTCGTTCCTCCCGGGCGACAACAACAACGTACAACTGTTCCTGGGCCTGCGGGACGCGAAGCTTCTGAACGGACAGTCCGCGACAATGGACGACTTTTACCAGGGGATGATCGGCTCTCTGGCGGTCCAAGCAGCCTCTGCGCAGACCCAGGCGGGCAATCAGCAGGTGCTGCACGATCAACTGCTCAACGAACGGG
>JAJDCN010000187.1 GCA_029260815.1 Planctomycetota bacterium | reverse complement strand
CGAGCCGCGCCTCTCCGCAGACGGCCGCTTCCTGGAGATGACCGTATACCGCAAGTCCAAGAAGCTCATCCAACTGGAGCGCACAGCGGAGGAATCGGCCACGCCACGTGAGAGCTTTACGCTCACAGCAAAACAAGACGGCCGGACGATCGGTCAAGCCGCAAAACTTGTGGCCATGGAGCTCTCCAGCCCGAAGGTGGATTGGACGAAACCGCAAAGCTCCGCGGATGGGTCGTTACGTGTTTTTTCTCGGGAGAATGAGGGCAACTTCGATGTTTTCCTGGAAGACCGCAAGACGAAGCAAGTGACGCCGCTTACTCACTCCCTGGCAGACGACCTCAACCCGATTCTGATGCCCGCCCAGAACGGCTATCTCGTCGTCTTTCAGTCCTATCGAGGGAACGGCAGCTGGGGCATCTACAAAATCGCTCTTCCAACTGAAGCGCCAGCCCCTGCTCCTGAAGCAAACAACTTGCCCGAAAAATGATTTGATGAGGCGTGTCGCGCGCCTTATTTGTACAGGTCGCTGCGCAAGACGATGCCGACGTAGCGCCGGATTGTGGCGAAGGTCAATTGCCCATGGACCGCCATCTCCAGGCCACGGTACCCATTGCTGAGATACGAGGCCATGCGGGAAAAGATAACCAGAGGCTTCGGATTCTGCCGCAGGCTGGGAAGCTTGGCCAAAACGCGGACGAAGGACCGGGGAACAAACCGCCGGACACTCAGCCCGATCAGCGCACGCCAGTACGCCTGGATCGGCGAGACGGCGCGAAAGACTTCCTGCTCGATAAGCACCTGTTCAGTGGGGGCGCCGTTGGCCAGAGCCTTGCGAACGAATTTCACCTCGGCTTTATAGGGCTCGTCCGTGATGCCCTCGGCCATCGCGCGCTTGGTCAATTCGGTCCCGGGCATATAACTGAGGGTATACATGTGCAACCGGAAGGGCCGGCGCATCTGCATGACCATCTCGAGGGTCTGCTGGCGATCTTCTTCTGTTTCCCAGGGGATGTCCGTAATCAACTCGTAGAAGGGGCGCACGCCATGCTTTCGGCACAGCCGGTGAGCGTCGATGATCCGTTCATTGGACTCAGATCGCTTGAAAATCTCCCGGCGAATCCGGGGCGATCCGGACTGAAGCCCGATGCGGATATGACCGATTCCCGCACGCTTGAGGGCCGCAATGACCCGGTCATTGGCGGTCATTGGGTGCTGGAAACAGACGAAAGAGATGCCGATCTCCCGCCGATAGGTTTCCGCGAATTCATCCAGCCAGTCAGCGTTGAGCCCAAAGATATCGTCGGTAAAGTCTACCATGCGCAGACGCTTTCCGAATTTTTCCCGGGCCGCGTGCATTTCGGAGATCACATTCTCTACGCTGCGCACTCGCATGAAGGTGCCGTTGTTGATGTAAGCCCGCCGCAGCATCGGCGAGGAACAGAAGGTACACTGCATGGGGCATCCGCGGGAGGCCGTCGTGTGGTAGATGCCGTGCTGCCGAATCCGCTGATCGTTGCAATGCAACTCGTCAAAATCGATAAAGAATTGGCCCGTGTCGTCGAAATCCGGGATGCCGAATTCGTCCAGGTTCGGCAAGGGCGGCCGCTTGGGATTGCGGATGACCGTGTCTCCCTTGCGAACCCATAGATCCGGGATATCCTCAAAGTCGTCTCGGCCCTGCTCGACCCGCTTCAGCACGTCCTCGACGGCCAACTCGCCTTCGCCCACACAGGTGATATCGCTCCACTCGCTGGTGCGCTCGGTGTCCATGATCGCGTGCACGCCACCCACCAGGATCGGCGCGTCATAGCGGGACTTGATCTCTTTGTGCAAAAACTCGGCGACGCCGACCGCGGCGGACCAGCATAAACTCAGGCCGATCACGTCCGATTGCAGGTCATCCAGTACACCAAACAGCAGGTCCAGCTCCCGCTGGGTGGGCAGGTACACTTGGCCGCCCACCACCATGAGCTTCAGACAGATAATGTTGACTTCGTAGCCCTTTTTTCTCAGGTAGGCGCGAATACTGCGCGCACCGATGGCGTGCAGGTCGTATAATACAATAATCGTGACGGAGGCCTTCTTGGTTCGGGTAAGGCGCACGTCAGGGGACAATCTATCTAATGACGTCTCCACGAGACAATCTCCTTTGACGAGATTAGGGGATGGCGTAGCTTAATAGTCCCGTATCATACAAAAAACAACCCCATCTGTCAAGTTTTACCGCCTTCTTGAAGAGCGGGAATCGGGTTTTGAGTTGACCGTCCGAGCGGATCCGGATACCATGACCAATTGGCTGTAACCAATGGATCTATCAACTCCTGAGAGGATCGAAAATGGCAGTGCGCTGCGTGGTTGGGTTGCAATGGGGCGATGAGGGAAAAGGCCGGGTCATCGACTTGATGACCGACGTAGTGGACATCGTCGCTCGGTACCAGGGCGGCAATAATGCGGGCCATACCGTGGTCATCGAAGACAATACGTTCAAATTACATTTGATCCCGACCGGCATCCTGCGTCCGGGCAAAAAGTCGGTCATCTGTAACGGCGTGATCGTCGACCCCGCCGCGCTGCTGGAGGAGATCGCTCAATTGGAGGCCGCCGGACTGGACGTGTCGTCCAATCTGTTGGTAAGCGATCGAGCCCATGTGGTAATGCCCTACCACAAGGCAATCGAAGCCGTCAGCGAAGAAATCCGTAGCGGCGCCAAAAACGACACCACCGGGCGCGGCATCAGCCCCTGCTACGCCGACAAGGCCAGCTACAACGGTATCCGTATTTGTGACCTGTATGACGAAGAACTCTTCCGCCGGCAAGTCCGTACAAACCTCGCCTTGAAAAATCCCGTACTCAAGCAATGGAGCTCTGGCGGCGAGATGTCCGAGGATGCGATCGTGGAGGAATACCTCGGCTACGCGCAGCAGATCCGACCCTACGTTTGCGACACGATCGCCTATCTCAATCAGGCCATCGACGCGGGCAAGCGGGTTCTGTTCGAGGGAGCCCAGGGAAGCATGCTCGACGTGGACTTTGGCACCTACCCCTACGTGACCGGCTCAAACGCCACCGTGTGCGGCATCCCCGCGGGAGCCGGGATCGCCCCGCGTAACGTGGAAGAGGTGCTCGGCGTGCTCAAGCCGTACACCACGCGCGTCGGTGCAGGACCATTCCCCACGGAGCTGACCGACGCCACCGGCGACAAGCTGCGCGAACGTGGAAAAGAGTACGGAGCGACCACGGGCCGTCCACGCCGCTGCGGTTGGCTGGACGCGGTTGCGGTCCGCTACGCCATGAAGCTCAGCGGCGTCGATCGCATCGCCCTAACCAACCTCGACGTGCTGAGTACCTTTGAGAAGATCGGCGTGGCCACCGCCTACACAGCCCAGGGGCAGGCCCAGGAGCACTTCCCCGCTGCACCGGCCCAACTGGCTTCCTGCGAAGCGCAGATGAAGTGGTTCGACGGATGGACCGAAGAAATTACCGAAATACGGGCCTACGACCGGCTGCCGACCAATGCCCGAGTTTTCGTCGAGGCGGTAGAGCAAATGCTGTGTGTTCCGATCCAAACCGTCTCGGTCGGGCCGGAGCGGAGTCAGGTGATTCACCGAGAAGGATGAAACACAAGCCAGACCAACCCTCTGCCAACGGCATCCTGCCGAAGCATATTGCCATCATCATGGATGGCAACGGTCGTTGGGCTCGCGAACGAGGTCTGCGCAGAGTCAAGGGGCACGAAGAGGGAATCAATTCCGTGCGCGAGGTCACCGAGACTTGCTCTGCAATGAAGATCAGGCAACTCACCCTCTACGCTTTTTCCGCGGAGAATTGGAAGCGCCCCAAGACCGAGGTCTTCTACCTGATGTCTCTGTTGGAACGCTACCTCATCCATGAGCGGCCCACGATTATGAAAGACAACATCCGCTTCACCGCCATCGGTCGGCTGAACAAACTGCCGGCAGGCGTGCGGCGCGAGCTGAAGAATACGAGTGAAGTGAGCGCAAGAAACACCGGGATGGTCATGTGCCTGGCGCTCAACTACGGCGGCCGCACCGAGATTGCCGATGCAGCGCGCAGCTTGGCCAAGGCGGTCGACGCCGGCGAACTGAACCCTTCCCGGATCACGCCCCGCGTATTCGCCAAGCATCTGTACGATCCGCAGATGTCTGATCCGGACCTGCTCATCCGGACCGCCGGCGAGATGCGCTGGAGCAATTTCTTGTTGTGGCAGGCCTCCTACGCGGAGTTTTTTGTCTCCAACGTGTTTTGGCCCGACTTCCGCGAACCGCAATTAATGGAGGCGATCGAGGCCTATCGCCAACGGGAGCGACGTTTTGGTGGACTCAGTCGCAAGCCATAGCCCCGAACCAGACGTCAAGCGGATCTTCTCCGCGCTGACCCTTTCGGCCATTTTAATCGCCATCATGGTGTTGGACCACCTGTTCGGATCCACGCTGGGATTCTACTTGGGGTGGGGCCTGCTGATCGCAATGGCGCTGACAGAGTTCTATTCCATGGCCGTCAAAGGCGGCTTCGCGCCTTACATCGCCGTTGGAACCGTCCTGGGCGTGGCCGTGGCCTTGGCCCCGATCCCCGAGGGCATCACTCAGTTGGGACACCGGACTGCGGGGCTGGTCGGCGCCGTGGCCGCGCTCGGCGTGGCAATGTTCTGGGACCTCAAGCGGCGCAAAGAGATGCGAACAGCGCGAGCCCCGGCCATGGACTGGGGAATGACCCTGGCCGGCGTTTGTTGGATCGGGTTGCTGGGCGCCTATCTGACGAACGTGCGAATGCTGTATCACGGCCGTCAGATGTGGAAAGCGGAGCTGCTGATGGTGCTGTTCCTCCTGATCGCCAAGTCTGGTGATATCGCCGCCTACTTTGCCGGGCGGCGGTTCGGGCGCAACAAGCTGGCGCCGAGCATCAGCCCGAAAAAAACGCGGGAAGGGTCTGCGGCTGGCCTGGTCACCAGCGTCGCAGTCGCCGGGATCGGCTCGTTTTTGTTGCCTTCGGATGTCTTTCTGCCAATAGGGCGGGCATTGCTACTCGGCCTGGGCGTCGGCATCGCCGCCCAGGCAGGCGATCTGGCTGAATCCTGGTACAAGCGCAAGATGAAGGCAAAGGACTCCAGCGAACTGCTTCCCCATTACGGAGGGATCCTGGACGTGCTGGATGCGGTTCTTTTCGCCATGCCGACGGGCTATTATCTCCTGCTCCTGCTCAAGACGTAGGCCGCGGGCTGGTTGAAACGAGCTAAAGATGTGGTATAATTACCTCCTGGACTGTACGTTGTAGAAGACTTCTCCGCGGCTGGGCCGCGACAACACATACAGAAGGGGCGCGAAGATGGAAATTATTCTGGCGGAGACCGCCGGGTTTTGCTGGGGCGTAAAGCTGGCATTGGATAAAGTCCTGGAAGCCTCGGAGGACCCGAGCGAAGAAAAAGTCCGGACCTTCGGCCCGCTGATCCACAACCCCCAAGTGATCGAAATGCTCCAAGGCAAGGGCATCGAGGTTGTCAGCGACGTGGAGAGTCTGTCGGACGGCACCGTGGTGGTCCGGGCTCACGGGGTCCCGCCTCAAGTGAAGCAAGAGTTCGAACGCAAGGGCTTGAAGATCGTGGACGCCACCTGCCCTCACGTGGTTTCTTCCCAAAAGCGTGTCGCCCAAGCGGACCGAGACGGATACGAGATCGTCATCGTCGGTGACGACAATCACCCAGAAGTGGTCGGGCTGGTCGGCTTTACGGCCAAGAAGCCTAAGATCCTCAGCACCCTGGCGGAGGCCCGTGCCTTTAAACCGAAGACTGATCGGCTGTGCGTGATTGGACAAAGCACATTCAGCGAAGCGGAATTCGGTGAGATCTGCGAGACCCTGCGCGAACAGGCAACAGAGGTAGACGTATTCTCCAAGAGCATCTGCAACGCCACCAGCGAGCGCCAGGACGAGGTGGCGGATATGTCGGAACAGGTCGATGCGATGGTGGTCATCGGCGGCCGCAACTCTGCTAATACCCGCCGCCTGGCGGAACTGAGCCGGCTCAAGGGCGTGGAGACCTTCTACATCGAGCAAGCCGCTGACCTGGACTTGGAGCAGATCGTGCAGTTCAAGCGGGTCGGCGTGACCGCCGGGGCAAGCACCCCCGCCTGGTTGATCGAAGAAGTGGTCGATCGGCTCGAACAGATTCGCGCCGCGGGGTAATCGTCATCGGAACTTGTGCCGGAAGGACGCGCGGGTGAGCCGCTTTACCACAAGCGCCGGCATCGATGAAGCGGGCTACGGTCCAATCCTCGGCCCCCTGGTAGTGGGGTGCGCAGCCCTGTTCCATCCGACGGCCGACCCGACCATGCTGCTACGCCAAGCCTTAACCGACGCGGGATTGCCTTGGGGCGACAGCAAGAAAGTCTACCGTTCCCGCGGTCTCGCTGGCCTGGAACAAACCGTTCTGGCTTGTTCTAGCGTAGCGGCCGGAAAACGAATCGATTCCCTGGGCCAGCTCGCCGACCACCTTGCTCCTGATCTAAACCTGGCAAGGATTCCCTGGTATGCGGCCTGGCGCGACACGCCTCTTCCTCTCGCAACCACCGCGTCGCAGGTGGCCGACGGGGCGGGCCTTTTGCAGACGGCGCTGGGTCCCGGGCGCCTGGATCTGCGAGCCGAGGTGTTGTGCGCGCGGGCCTTCAACGGACAGGTCGACCGAACCGGAAACAAAAGCGACCTTTTGTTCTCCATAACCGGCCGACACTTGAGCCGGGTCGGATCTTTCGATGGTGTTGATCGAACGATAAACGTGACCTGCGATCGTCAGGGGGGCCGAAAATTTTACGCACCCGGGTTGCGCAGTCTCTTTCCCGACGAACTTGTTGAAATCGTTCAAGAAACCCAGCAGGATTCGGCCTACCGGATCGGACTGCGGCATGTGCGCTTTGTGACGCAAGCCGATGGCCGGGATCCGTGCGTCGGCTTAGCTTCCATGATCAGCAAATACTTTCGGGAGGCATGCATGCGGCTACTCAACGACTGGTGGCAGCAGAAAGTCCCCGGGATTGCGTCCACGGCAGGGTACTGGGTGGATGGGAAACGGTTTTTACAACAGGTCGCCGACCGACGCGATCAATTGGGCATTTCCGAAGCGTGGTTGAAAAGAAGCCGGTAGGAGCGCGCCGTAGGTGGCGGTCAAAGACCGTTCTTAATTTCCTGATCACGTTCTACGGCAGCGGTATGAATTCGCGACTTGATTGTGTGCTCGCGTAACATTCCGATAAATTTTTTCTTGCTCTCTAGCACGAACAGTAGAATTTCGTTTGTTTGCTCCCGACATTCTCTTTCTTCTTCGATCATCAATCGCCTCCCTGGAGTCGCACCGATCCCGAAAAAGCAGCGGCCAACTTGTCCAAAGTGGAGTGCGTAGGCTTCGGCTTTCAGTCATTGCTGACTGGGATCATTGATAGCGGTCTAGGGTTCCTACGAGGCGGTCAGCCCGAGCGACACACCAAGTAGGAAGTGTATGATTTTACAAACAAAAAATCGCTCTGTAAAGCAAAAAACGCGATGGCTTGCACCGGTCGGACACGTCCTGAAGCAATTATATCGCCAAGAACAAGAGTGCGATGGCCAGGCTGGCAGCAATGACCAAAAGGGTCAACCAATCGAACAACACCCCCCGCCGCTCTTGTTCAGAAGCCAGGTCCGTCAAGGCCGACAAGCCGACAATGGCGTTGTCCGCAGAAGCCTCCAGCCGCGCAAGCAAGCGCTTCATCCGCAAACGATGGAGAGACAAAGCCACCAAGGCGGATCCCAAAACGATCGCAACGACGCGCGCGGGGCTGCCGGGCCATTGATTGGCCAACATCGCTGCAACCGCCAACTCGGTTGCAGCCAAGCGCAGGTAGAGCCGCCGATCAATCTGCCTTTTAAAAACAGAAAAGGCAACGCGCTCTTCTCCGACGGGCCTGCTCATTGCTCCTGGATCCCTCCCGCGCCTTCGGGAATCGGTCTACACGATATTGGCGAGGATCGCCTTTTGGATATGCAGCCGGTTTTCGGCTTGGTCGTACAGGATCGAATCCGCCGAATCGATCACCGCATCGGTGGCTTCCACGTTGCGACGAACCGGCAGGCAGTGCATGAATTTTGCGTGATTGGTTTGTTTCATCTTTCGTTCGTCCACGATCCAGTCGGTCAAGCTTCGGCGCGCTTGTTGTTCTTCCTCGGGTTTCCCGTAGAATTCTTTGGACCCCCAGGAGCGAGCGTACACAACATCAACTCCGTCGTAAGCTTTTGACAAGTCGGATGTCGCGTGAATTTTTCCCCCGGAGGCCCGGACGTTTTTTTCGATGTCCGTCAAGATCTCGTAATCCAGTGCGTACTCCGGCGGATGGGCTAGTGTGATATCCATGCCGAACTGCGAGGCGGTTGTTACAACAGAATTGGCTACGGCCATTGGCTGCGCATCGGGATGATAGGTCCAAGTCACCAGGATTTTCTTCTTCGCCAGATCACCAAAGACCTCTTTCATTGTCATCGTATCGCCCAGAGACTGACAGGGGTGATACATGGCAGATTCGATGTTGATCACGGGCACATCCGCGTAGCGCGCAAAGGCACGAACGACTTGATCGTGACGGTCCTCCTCCCAGGCAACGCCCTCGGGAAATGATCGAATCCCGATCGCGCACGCGTAACGAGAGAGGACTTTTGCCGCATCCTGAATGTGTTCTTCCCGGTCGCCGGTCATGACCGCGCCCTCTTCGTACTCCAGAGTCCAGGTCGTTTGACCCACGTCCAGATTCGTCGCGATCCCGCCCATCTGATGAACGCCGATCTCAAAAGACGTCCGCGTTCGCAGAGACGGGTTGAAGAAAACCATCGCCACCGCCTTGCCTTCCAACAGTTTGGGAGAACCTTCCTGCTTGAAGCGGGTCGCCGTGTCGACCAAGTGGTTTAACTCCGCGACGGAAAAGTCCTGCGTGGTGATGAAGTTTCGTCCGCGTAGGTTCATCTCGGGTCCTGTTCTTCGATCTGGAAACGGTTCATGCTAATCGGGCGCTCGGCGGCTGTCAAGCCCTTTGGGTGACCCGGTCAGTCCAGTCCCTGCTCCCGGCAGATGGCCGCGCCGATGCGGCGCAATTGGTCCGCGGTAAGCCGGTGGATCTGTTCCACCGGCTCCATGTGTTCGTCGAACTGACCCGTTGAGCGCAATGCGGCGGTCGCGCGAGCGAGGATTCGAGAGTACAATTCATTGCCTGCTTGTCGATAGGGCGAGGTTTCCGCCCAATCGGATTGGGCCCGGGCCAACCGGTACCAGTAAGGCAGATCCTGCTCTGCGTGAAGCCACAGGATGCTGTCGCGAACCACCATGTGGGGACGACGGGCATCGGCCAGGCTGGCGGCCTCCGCGACCATCTCTCCACGGGCCCGAATTCGCTCGGAGGAGAGTCCATGGGAAAAAACCAGCCACAGGTTCGACGGCAGGTGCGCCAGGATTGGAAAATGCTTGCGCAAATCGACCACGTGACCGAATTCGTGCCGAGCGACCTTGTCGATCTTGGCAGCAAAAACCGCCTCGAAAAGCTCTTGGAGGTTCTCTTCGTCTGTTCCAGCCAGCGCCGAAAGCTCTTGCTGATGCAACCGCGCGGCGGCACGGACCGCCGGTGTCGCTTCTTCTGACAGATCGCCGGCCCGAGCCGGGTCGTATTCGCTACGCCCCGGTCGAAGGGCCTCGGCGTCAACGACGAAACCGCTGGCGGAGATACAGGTCAGCCCCGCGATGCGCGGATCGTTGGAGAGAAAGCCCGCCAGGCTGACGATCCGGGCCTCGTCGCCAATGTACCAGCTGTAGGGCCGTGCCCGCGCCTGGGCGTCGCCGGGCGGCGGATGGGTTGTCTCGGCGGCGTACAGGATGTTCATCAGTTTCACCACCGGAAATCCCCAGCTCTCCGTAACCGAAAAAAACTGACCGTGGGACGCGAAGTAGGCCGTGAGCCGCGAATCCGGGTGGTTGGTTGGGAAAACCTCCTGCCCCGCCAGGAAGGTCGACACGAGCTCCGCCTTCGGATCGAACCGGATCGCACCCGACCGCATCCCCGCGCCTTCCACAAACGCGAGAATCGCCTCCGCGCCGGGCATGGCGTGTCCCTGGAGCGATTTGAAATAGACGGTGCGCAAAAACCCTTGAATCCGTTCCACAAAGTCCTGATGCGCTGTCAGCCGCTCGTGCAGGGTCTTGGCTTCGTTCGATGTCTTCAGCGTCTCCATCGCTCGGCGGGTAACAATCAAAGCCGCTTCGGTCCATCCCATCTTATCGTAGGCCCGAGCCAGGTCTATCAAGGTCTTCGGTTTTGTATTCAAGGCAGTTTGCGAGGTCGCCTCCAGCACACGCAGCCGGTCTGCAAAAACATTGTCTCGCGCACGGAGCGTAGCCAGTGGAACCGCCCGGCTCCAGACCCCGTAGGCTCCCGCATAATCGCTCCGGAGCACGTAGAATCGCCGTGCGGCACGCACGACACCCAAGTCATGGGGAGCGAGAGCCAACGCCGCCTGGTAGGATTCCCGCGCTCCGGGAGTGTCGCCGGAGCGGTCCAGGGCTCGCGCCAACGCCGCGTGGGGCAGCCCCCAGGTGTCGAACCATCCGATAGCCTTGCGGGCAAGATCTGCAACGTCCGCCGGATCGCCATCGGGGTCTTGAAGCGATTTTCGAAAAGATTCCCGCAGCAACATCCGCAGGAACGACGGCTCGATACGGTCTGGAAAATCTCCTTGGGCTTCCGGGTGCGCATCGGCGACCGTGGAATCCAGAGCCCGCAGCAGAAGACCCACTGCCGCGTCGAATTCCTTTTTTCGATACAAGGCAATTGCGCGGGCTTGTAGGAGTGGAACCGAATAGGGATGGCGAATGGTCGCGTCGGCCAGTAACCGGTCGGCCCACGCGACTTGTCCCAACAGAAGCGCCGCGCATCCGGCCGCGTAGTCATCCTGCGGTCGCGTGTGCAGCACAGGGCGACCGTAGACCGCCAGAATTTTCGTCAGCTCCTCCCAGGCTTCAGCCCGCTGATGACCCATGAGGTACCGCTGCGCGAGCTGGTGACGAATACCGAGATCGGCCGGGTCGAGATCGACCGCAAGGCGCAATTGCTCCAGGCCGGCACCATATTGGCCCTGGTCAAACAGGCGCTGCGCTTGGTCCGCCCGCAACCGTGCGGCGGCGGGGTCCGGCGGAGCCGTGCATGCGGCGCTACCCAAAATTATTAGTAGAAATAACGATCGCTGCAGCCAGCCCATGGACACAGACTACCCGATAGCCTTGTACAAGGCGTCGATGCCCGCCTGGCACACCTCGGCGTCCTGCTCACCGGTGCCGGAGCTGGCACCGATCCCGCCGACGGGATGTCCGTCGATGAAAACCGGCAGGCCACCGGGAAAGACCATGAAGCGTCCTTGGTTGGACACATGGATTCCAAAGGCGCCCCCGTCGGGCCGGGCAGCCTCCACGTAGTTTGCGGTGGGCAGGCGCGTCCCGGCCGCGGTAAATGCCTTGTTGATGGCGATGTCGATACCGGTAATTTTTGCGCCCAGCATACGGTGGAAGACCAGGAGGTTTCCGCCATCATCGACCACCGCGATATCCATGTTCAGGCCCATCTGCATCGCCTTTCCTTCGGCGGCCTCCAGCATGTTCTTGGCGCCTGCCAACGTCAGTTGCGGTTTGTTTCGCAACACCAGTTCGTCAACCATAGGTGCCCTCCAGGGGAGCTCAAGACAACAAAAAGCCGCACGGTTCAAGAAGAACCGTGCGGCTATCAGTGTACTAAATACAACGACGATCGGCAAACTGCCGACACAACCAGATCAGCCTCCGTCGCCACCAATGGCTTCAACGGGACACTCTTCAGCCGCCTGTTCGCACTGGGCAACTTCTTCATCGTTTTCTGGCTGCTTGTAGCAGATGTCGTGTTCGCCGTCGTCAGATTCTTTGAAATTGTTCGGAGCGACGTCGGAGCAAACGCTGCACAGGATGCATTGCTTGTCTACGTACCACACCCCCGGGACGTTGTCTTCCCATCTGTCATTCGGATCAGGCATCCATCCTCCTTGCGCCTTACAGCGGTGTTTCTTGCGAATATCGTTGCGAATATCGTTATGTACGGCCGGCGAACGGTTCGCCGGGAATATCCAGTGAATATCGGCTCGGGAACCTCCCCTCCGGGATTCAAAAAGGGGGAGAAGGTTCTCTGGGCCTATACCGGTGGTATTCTACCACAAAATCTTTCTCAAGGCTAGCCCGGCTCTCATCCGCATCATCGGACATTGGCGGGGGTTACTTGAGCCTTTATCGACGGCGGCGAGCCCGCTGGCGCTTGATGATTTTTCGCCCGCCGCGGGTCTTCATTCGCGTTCGGAACCCGCTTAGCCGGGACCGCTTCGTGTTGCTGTTTCGGATCTTGGTCTTCATCTGTCCTTCGTTCGTCAGTCTTGATGTTGAATTGGGTTAGTATAATACAAGCCTTCTTGGCGGATGTCAAGGGAAGTTTGGGTGCGATTTCGGGCTTTGGACACGAAAAATGTGATCTCCCTATTGTATAGAAATCCAGACAGACACGAGAAACTGCTTGTCATGCCGACAGTCCTCCGGTATGCTAGTTGCTCTATTGCACCGCTGCGGTAGGAGGGAGATACGTGGTCCAATATAACTGCCGATGTGGGAAGGTCTTCAAGCTGGAAGACACGATGGTGGGCAAGCGGGTCCAGTGCCCCAGCTGCAAAGAGCAGGGCATGGTGGCAAGGCCTCAGGTGTTCCAGCAGGTTCCAAATTTGGCGCAAACCGGGCCGTTCCAAGCGGTAGGCCCCCAGCGGAGAACCTATCGCAGGAAATCCAGCGGGAACAAGCTCTTTGTGTGGCTCGGTCTGTTTCTGATCGTAGGCGCAGCCACTGCCGGTGCCGTTTTGTACGCCAGCGCGCAGTCCAAAGCCGCCAAGGACGAGGACAATCAGATACAAGAGCCCACCGAACCAACCCTGGGCCCGGCCGACAGAGTCAAACGAACCGGATTCAGGAATTCGATTAAAAGTCAAGCCGCCTTGGTTAAGAAAAAGACCGAGCGGGAGGAGTACGAGTTGGCGCGCAAGGCGGTCGGAAAATTGCTCAACCTGTATCTGCAGAAAGCTGAGTTCTTCGGCCTCGAGGAAGAAGAGAGCAAAGCGTTCGACAAGTTGATCGAGGAGGATGAATCTCTTGCCGAATTGATGGCAGAAGGGTCCGAAGAAGAACTCGAGGAAGCCATCACAACCGACGACGATTAAGCTCTCCAGACAGCCTGTGATTTTCTCCATGTACCCGCGAGAAAGCAGAAGGCCGGGGCCTGGAGGAATCTCTGAAGCAGAATTCCTTTCTATCCTGATCCCTTACACCTGACCACCTTCGCCGGGCATAGTCCAATTGTCGAGCTACTGGGCAAGATCGGAGCATCGGAAAAGCAGGTGGCTGTTGGCCCCAAAATTGCTTCGGTGCGACGCTTGACGGCGTCGCAGGGTACCGGTAGGATGTGCTCTGATCTGTAGAGGGGTTGGAGCAAAACGACCGATGAACCCAGACCGAGCCAAACCAGAATGAAAATCTGCCTGTACACCTCGACGTTTCTTCCGAAGATCGGCGGAATCGAAAATTACATCCACTTTCTGGCCAAGCACTTGACACTACTGGGGCGAGACGTCACTGTACTCAACGCCACCAAGCAGCCGGTGGAAGACCCGACCAAAGCCTTCGGCCTGACCTACAAGGTCATCAATGTGCCTCGCCCTTCTTCCGGAAGCTTTCGCGTCCTCAAGGG
This sequence comes from Planctomycetota bacterium, assembly GCA_029260815.1. Taxonomy (GTDB): domain Bacteria; phylum Planctomycetota; class B129-G9; order JAJDCN01; family JAJDCN01; genus JAJDCN01. The sequence goes on along the minus strand of JAJDCN010000187.1, from coordinate 123 downwards.
TCTGGAGATGGTGCGAGACGCGGTCGAGGCCGAGCGCTTCGATGTAATCCACGCGCAAAAGGTCTATCCCGCCGGCTACATCGCCTGGGCGATGCAAAATCTTACCGGTCTGCCCTACCTGAT
>JAJDCN010000186.1 GCA_029260815.1 Planctomycetota bacterium | reverse complement strand
CGGCTGTTGTCCGACGCGCCCGGCGTACAGATGCAAGACGGCACCGGCTACGTAACGCCCCGGGCCGCGGAAGGGACCGACGCGGTCTACGTGGGGCGCATCCGACGGGACGCTTCAGTCGACAACGGAATCGCCCTGTGGGTGGTCTCCGACAACCTGCGCAAAGGGGCGGCCCTCAACGCAGTGCAGATCGCGGAGTTGCTCTTCGGGGAGTAACGAACGATGGAACAAGGAACAGTCACGCTGGCCTCATTCGGATCCTTTCACTACTGGGTAATCCCGGCGATCTTGTTTGTCGGGTTTGTCTGGGGCTGGATCGCCCGAGGTCAAAAGCGGGAAGAGTAGGGCCGACTCAGGCCAGGTTCTTTTCGTTGTGCTCCTTGCCGTCGTAGCTGAACAGCTTCTTTTGCCCATCCACCACGGTCTCCAGGTTGGCCGGGCGCTGCCAGATGCGCTCGACATTGACCAGCACAGCCTTCGCGTAATCGATCCGCATGTCGGCGCCTTCGTGCTGATGGGCCAAGTACAATTCGCCGCGGTTCAGGTAGTTACCGTCGGTCACGTCGATGAAGGGCTGGCCGAAATTGGTAAGCTGAAACAGCAGCTTCTGCTTGACCATATCAAACTTGCGCTCGTCAATATAGTACTGCCGCGTATGCGGGTCGAACTCGTAGGTGAACATCTTGTGGTCGACGCAGAATTCAGGCGTCAGGTACGTATCGATGAAGCTGACGTCGTTGTAGATGCGCCGGACCTCGAAGATCTTTTCCCGTCCGAGGCCCAGGTTCTTGTCCCAGGTCTTCTTCTCGGCGATGTCGTCGCACCGGTCGTAGTCCGGGCCGAACTTGCCTTTGTTCCAGCGGTCCTCGATATCCTTGAACAGCTCGATGCCCAGCTTGTAGGGGTTCAGCGAGCCGGGGCTGGAGCCCAGCGTGCCGGAGTGATGGTCCGCGTAATCGATCAGCTCGTCGGGCTCCAGGGCTTTGGTGGTCATGATCTTCGAGTGCCAATAGGAGGCCCAGCCTTCGTTCATGATCTTGGTCTGCCCCTGGGGCGCGAAGTAGTAGGCTTCTTCGCGCAAAATGCCCAACACATCCCGCTGCCAACGGCTTAACGGCGCGTAATCGAGCAGAAACTGCATAATGTCCCTTTGAGGCTCGACCGGGAAGTGCTGCTCAGCTTCTTGTTTTTTCACGGCGCTCTCGCGCTGCGACTGCAGAAACTCGGGCGGGTTGATATAGCGGTCCATGTAATCGCTGCTCTTGAGCCGGGTGATCTCGTGTTCGGTCTCGCGCTCATGATCACTGGGGGGTTGCTCCGCGGTGGAGCCCTGACGACGAATGAACGGCGCGTGGGGGTCGATCAGATTGTCGATGCTTAGGCAGGCGTCGATAAAGTCCTCCACGGTTTCCACGCCATGGCGATCCATGTATCGCCGTACGCGCATGCCGTGGTTGGCCATGTCATCCATCATCTTCCGGTTCGTCTTGGAAAACCACATGTTGTTTTTGAAGAAATCGGAGTGACCGTAGACGTGGGCCATGACGATTTTCTGATCGACCACCTGGTTGGATTTGAGCAGGTAGGCGTAGGAAGGGTCATTGTTAATGACCATCTCGTAGATCTTGTGCAATCCGTAGGCGTAGCCCTTGGACATCTCTTCGTACTGCATCCCGAAGCGCCAGTGGGGATAGCGCGTGGGGAAGCCGCCGTAGGAGGCGATCTCGTTCATTTGATCGAAGTCGACTTCTTCGAAGATGACTTCGAAGAAATCGAGCCCGTAATCAATGGCGTATTGACGAATCGGATCGCGCTCGGCCCGCAATCGGTCGGACAGGTTCATTTGCCTTTTCCCAGGAACGTCTTGATCGAGTCCATAATACCGTCTTTGCTTTCGATTTCGGAGGTCGTCAGGGCCTCCTCGTCTTCAAAATGCTCCTGCAGGTCTTTGATGAACTTGCCGGAACCGTAGGCGGAGCGAACCTGGCCGTAGCAGAACATGTTGACAATGGGGAACAGGTCTTCGCCGAGGATCTTGACGCATCGTTCCGTGTCGTCAGAGCCCCAATTGTCGCCGTCGGAGAAGTGGAAGGGATAGATATTCCATTCGGTCGGATCGAATTTGGCGTCGATGATTTTCTTGCACAAGCTGTAGGCCGAGGAAATTCGCGTACCGCCGGATTCACGGATCTTGAAAAAAGTCTCCTCATCCACCTCGTGGGCCGCCGCGTCATGGACAATGTACCGGGTAGTCAGGTTCTTGTACTGGCTCCGAAGCCAGGTGTCGATCCAGAATGCTTCGATGCGGACGATCTCCTTTTGCTCGCCGCCCATGGAGCCGGAAACGTCCATCATGTAAATAATGACCGCATTGCTCTGGGGCTTAGCGATCGTTCGCCAGGATCGATAGCGTCGGTCCTCGCGGATGGGCAACACCATCGGCCGTTTCGGGTCGTACAGACCGGCGGTGATCTGCCGGCGCAGAGCCGCGCGGTAGGTCCGCTTGAAGTGCCGCAAAGATTCCGGACCGGAGCGGCGGATCGAAGAGTACTTGTCCCGCTCCGCCTGAATGTTCTTTGTGCCGCGGGGCTCGATGTTGGGAAGCTCCAGCTCTTCGCCGAGGATCTTCGCCAGCTCCTCCAGGGTGATATCAACCTCGAGGATATGTTGGCCCGGCGCGTCGCCCGCTTCACCGGGTCCGCCATCACCGTCTTCCGAGCCGATCGGCGTGCCCTGATCGCCTTCGCCCTGTCCCACACCGCCGGTCTGGCGGTGATCGTATTTAAAGTGCGGGATTTCGATTTGGGGCATGGGGATGGAAACGATATTGCGCCCCTTGCGGGCGATCATCTCGCCGTGGGAAATGTACTTCTTGAGATCTTCACGGATCTTCCCCCGTACGATTTTTCGGAAGCGGGTTTGATCCTTGTCGATTTTGTTAATCATGGTGCATCCTCGCGTTTGTGACCAACGGCGCGGATTACCCCTCGTCCTCTTTCACGTCCCCCCTTGCGAAAATCGAGGCCACAAAGTTGAGCACGTCGGTTGAGCAGATCTCGCAGTAATTGTAGTTCTTGATCAGCCGGCTCTTGACCACGTCGATCTTTTCCTGCGTATCCTTGTCGATCACCGTGGTGACCAGGCTGGTCAACTTGATGGTGTCCTTCTGATCCTCGAACAGCTTCAGCTCCAGGGCCTTTTGCAGCCGCTCATTGGTGCGGTAGTTGAAGGGTTTTCCGTCGATCGCCAAGGCTCCGATGTAGTTCATGATCTCCCGCCGGAAGTCGTCCTTGCGGGAATCGGGGATGTCGATCTTTTCCTCGATCGAGCGCATCAATCGCTCGTCCGGCTCTTCGTCTTTGCCGGTGTACTTGTTTTTCACTCTTTCTTTTTGCGTATAGGCCTTGATGTTGTCGATGTAGTTGGCGCACAATCGCTGGATCGCCTCTTCATCGGCGGAAATGGCCCGCTGCACCTCGTTCTTGACGATGTCCTCGTACTCTTCCTTCACGACCGACAGCAGCTCGCGGAAGACGCCCTTCTGCTCTTCGCTGGTAATGAGCGAGTGGTGGTCCAACCCACTCTCCAGCTCGTTGAGCACCATAAAGGGGTTGACGCAGCTCCCACCCAAGTCGGAGACCAGAGCGTTGGAGATCTTGTCCTGGATATAACGGGGCGAGATTCCGTCCATGCCTTCCCGCAGGGCTTCGTCTTTAAGTTCCTTGATGTTGTCTTCGGTAAAACCGGGAAGGGTCTTGCCGTTGTATAGCTTGAGCTTTTGTATCAGCGACAGTTGCGCCTTTTTCGGCGGGTCCAGCCGCGTCAGGATCGCCCACATGGACGCGATCTTGACCGTGTGCGGTGCGATGTGCTTGCCGGAGATTCGGCGTGCGTTGTAATCCTTGTCGTAAATCTGGATTTCATCATCCAGCCGCGTGAGATAGGGCACGTCGATCTTGACGGTCCGGTCGCGGAATGCTTCCATGAGTTCGTTATTCTGCAGACGTTTGTACTCCGGCTCGTTCGTATGCCCGATGATCACTTCATCGATGTCGGTCTGCGCGAACTTCTTGGGTTTGATCTTATGCTCCTGGGAGGCGCCCAACAGATCGTAGAGGAAGGCCACGTCGAGCTTGAGTACCTCGATAAACTCGATGACACCTCGGTTCGAGATGTTGAACTCGCCGTCGAAGTTAAACGCCCGCGGGTCGGAGTCGGTTCCATATTCGGCGATCTTGCGGTAGTTGATGTCGCCGGTCAGCTCCGTGGAATCCTGGTTCTTTTCATCCTTGGGCTGGAACGTCCCGATCCCCACGCGGTCTTTCTCCGACAGCACGATACGGCGGACCTGCACGTGATCAATCACTTTGCGCCAATCCCCTTCGTATTCGTGCTGATATTCCTGAAACATCTTGCGGCAGAACGGGCACAGGTCGCCTTCCACCTCGACTTTATAGTCGCCGGAATGGCCGCTGTTGATCTGTTCCATGACTTTGGTGCGGGCCTCGTGCGGAATCAGCCGCAGGGGCTCCTCGTGCATCGGGCACGGCTCCCAATGCTCGCCCAGCTCCGGGTCCTTCATCCGCCAGGAAAAGGAGAAGATTTCGCCTTCGCGCGTCCGGGAGTGGTGTTCCAGTCCCTTTTTGATCAGGCGCACGATCGTCGACTTCGACGAACCGACCGGCCCGTGCAACAACAGCACGCGCTTTTCGGTGCCATAGCCGCGCGCGGCAGACTTGAAACTGTTGACCAGGGCCATCAGCGAGGTTTCCAAGCCGAAGATCGCGTCCGCGCCGTTGTCGGTGGGATCGTTGAAGAAATTATAACGAATCAGTTTCTCTTTGAACCGAGTGACCTCTTCGTATCCATAGGAGAGGATCATGTCGTAAATCCGCTGGAAAGCGTTGCGGGTCACCCGCGGATTTTTGGAGACGATGCCTAGATATTCCTCCAGGCTTCCCGTCCAGTGCCGTTCCCGGAAGCTGTCCATATCCAGGTTGGATTCGACGAGATCAATCAGGTCCTTTCCATCAGCCATCTGAACACCCCCACGATGGTATGATCCAAGGATAAATTAGTAAGTAATGCTACGATGTAGTATAGCGCTCTATGCCCGTGAAGTCAAACGCGGCGATCGACCGAGGGAAACCTACGTGGGCGGGGTTCGAGCGTCGTACAAGAAGGCCGCCAATTGGTTTGTCCCCGAACGCACGTCGATTTTCGTTTCTTCGCCGGTTTCCATCCGCTTGACAATAATTTCACCGGCGGCCAGCTCGTCATCGCCCACCACGGCGACGAAAATACTACCGCTTCGATTGGCCGCGCGCATCTTGGCTTTAACACTTTTGCTTCCGTAGGTTATATCGGAATAATGCCCTTGATCCCGTAGGGAAAAGGACCATTGAAAGCACTGATTTTCCGCCGACGCCCCCACCGGCACCATCAACAAGTCGGGACCCGGCCCGGAGGGGGCAACCGCCTCGCCCGATTGTCCAGCCAGCACCGCCAGCGTTCCTTCCATGCCCATGGAGAAGCCGGTGCAGCCCAACGACGGCCCCCCAAAGGTCTCCACCAGGTTGTCGTAGCGCCCGCCACCGCAGATGGCCCCGCGCGCGCCCAAGCCCTCGTGATGGATTTCAAAGACGGTGCGCGTGTAGTAATCCAACCCGCGCACCAGGTAGGGATCGGCTTCGTAAGTCTGGCCGGCGCCGTCAAGCGCTTGCAGGACCGTATCGAAGTGCGCACGGCAGGCGTCGCACAAGTGTTCTGTAATCTTCGGAAGCGTCGCCACGACCCGACGGCAGACTTCCTTCTTACAATCCAGAATGCGCAGGACGTTGCGCTTAAACCGCATGTCGCAATCGGCGCACATGCCGTCGATGTGGGGTTCCAGGGTCTTGTGCAAAACGTCACGATAGCCGGGCCGACACGTGGTACAGCCGGAGGAATTTACGATCAGGCGTTGGCCCGTCAGGCCGATCCCCTCGAGGACCTGCAGCGCCAGCAGGATGACTTCCGCGTCCAGCAGGGCATCGTCCGCCCCGATGACCTCTGCCCCCAATTGATGAAACTGCCGTTGACGGCCGGCCTGGGGTCGTTCGTAGCGGAACATGGGCCCGATGTAGAAGAACTTCTGGAACGGCTGGGTCTTGTCCAGGCTTGCCTGCAGGTAGGCCCGGACCACCGACGGCGTCCCTTCCGGACGCAGGGCGTAGCGGGTATCGGACTTTTCAAAGGCGTACATCTCTTTTTGTACCACGTCGGAGGTCTCACCCGTCCCGCGCTCGAACAGCTCCAGGTGCTCCAGCAAGGGGGTTCGGATCTCCCGATAACCGAAACGGCGAAAGCTCTCCCGGGCGGTGGACTCCAACCACTGCCAGGTCGCCGCCTCATCGGGCAGGATGTCGTGTGTACCGCGGGGGGCCTTAAAATTCACAGATGCCTCTAAACTTGGATCGGTGGTGTGTCGAAGAAACGTAATATACGCCCCTGATTATAGTTGCAGGGCAAGACCGTGTCAATGCGTTTTGAGATTGACTTCACGAGGTCTCTTCGATACAATAGGGTGTGTCAGGGAGAGTCCGACACAGACCGAAGGAGAACTGTATGTTGGGCAATAAGCGAATACTGTTGGCTGCCGTTATCTTGACCGCGTGCTTGGTCAACGGATGCTTTACCGTGCTGGATGAGGAAGGCGGAATCGATCCGTTTAACAACCATAACGCCAAGTTGGTCGACAAGATGTTCGAGGATATGCACGAGGCGCATCAAGACTTCGATTATATCGTCTGGGGCCTCGACTCAGAAGAGGACTGATCCCTCGTCGTTCGGTTTTCCGGAATTCTCTCGCCTGTAGAACCCTCTCGCGCTCGATTGCGGCCCTTCGTGCGCGAGAGTCGATTCATTAATCCAAGCCCTTGACGGGCGTCTCTTTCTTCGGTTTGAACTCACGGATACGGACCACCTTGTTCTTTCCGATCGTCATGAACATATCGTCTTTGATCTCCGCAAAATCAACGATCGGTGAAAACAGGATGACCATTTCCTTGCTCGCGCCAGGTAGAACCCGGGTATCTTTGTAGATTTCAGGCAAGCTCTCCAGGGAAGGGCCAAGCCCTTTCATGAGATACACCGCGCGGGCATCCAGCGAGCGGTATTCCTTCTCGTTGCGCGTGATAACGCTGAATCGACCGGCCTTGGGCTCGAAACGAAAAGACTCGTTATCCCGTTCGTTAACGATTTTGAGCAAGACAGCATTGTGTTTCGAGCGAAACAATTCCTGTATCGAACCGAGAAATTCCGGATCGGTGATCGGATAAATGATCAGCGTAATTCCGTCCGGTGTCTTGCCCTGCCACCGGCGCGCGATGCCGTAGGGATTGACCAGCGTAGGATCGAATTGGACCCTGAAACGGTTCTTCAAATAGAGGATTTGGCCCTCCGCCTTTTTCAGCCGCTCCTCGATTTTGCGCAACCCCTCCAATTCCGCGTTGAGCAAGGATACCCTATTGGCAACCTTTCGGAGTTTGTCCAACCCAAGATCCACCTTCTTGGATCGCTCCTCCAAGGCTTCTACCCGACCGGTCAGGCGCTCCAATCGCCACTCCAACGCCACGTCCCCTTCGGGCTCTTTACTGAAGGCGACGGTCGAGCCAACCGTCAGGCCCAATGCGTAAATCACGACACCAATTAGGATTGAGGATGCTACAAATGGTAAGATCTTCATTGCAATCTCTCCGAGCGGATACGCTCTCTCCCTGGATGCAAAGGACAACAAACGAGAAGACTTCTAGTGTACTTCTTTTTGACCACGCTGTCAAGACCACCTCAGCGCGATTTCACAGGGTCGTCAAGGCCCAAGAAGCCTATTCGCCGCCGCAATAGGGCATCACCCAGGGAGCGGCGGTATGGGGATGGGCTGCAACGACGACCTGCGTGTCGTAAACCGCCAGGATGTTGTCTTTGGTCAGCACCTCCGCCGGCGAACCGTCCGCGTAAATCCGACCGGCCTTGAGCATCACCAGCCGGTCACAGTGCTGCGCGGCCAAATTCACATCGTGGGAGACCACGACCACCGTCAGATCGCTGCGCTTGCGCAGCCGACCGATCAGCTCATAGATCGTCAACTGGTGTTTGAGATCCAGAAATGACGTGGGCTCGTCCAACAACATCTGCGGCGCCTCTTGCGCAATCGCACGCGCGATGACGACCCGCTGCTTCTCACCGCCGGACAACTCCGAGAGCAGGCGGTCGGCAAACTGAAGCGTGTCGGTGACCTCCAGAGCCCGGCGCACTGCGGCCAGATCTTCGGTCCCTTCGAACTGCAGCGCGCCCAAATGCGGGGCCCGACCCATCGACACGATCTCGCCCACGGAAAACGGAAAAGCCACCACCGTCTCCTGGGGCACCACCGCCTGCATCCGCGCGATCTCGCGGCGGCCCATGCGGGCCAGCGGCCGACCGGTCACTTGCACGCTCCCGGCACGAGGCTCGACCACGCCGTTGATGGTCTTGAGCAAGGTGCTTTTTCCCGAGCCGTTGGGTCCCACGATCCCGCACAACTGCCCCACCGGTATCGCTAGCGACAGATCGTGCACCACCTCGTTACGGCCGTAGGCGACGGTGACGTGGGTCAGCTCAATGGCGTTCATGGTCCCTCCTGTGCAAACGTCGCATGCTTGCGACGACGCCGCAACAGGATCAGGAAGAACGGACCGCCCAGGATCGCGGTGATTACGCCCACCTGGATCTCGCTCGCTTCGTAGGCCTCGCTGAAAATACCGTAGGCCACGCGACCGAACGTGTCGCAGGCCACCAGGAAGGAGGCGCCGAACAGCAGAGAAGCCGGAACCAACAAGCGGTGATCCGGCCCCAGAGCCAGGCGCAACGCATGGGGAATGACCAGTCCCACAAACCCGATCGGCCCGCTGATGCTTACCGCCGCGGCTGTCATGAGAGAGGCGGCGATCAACAGAAGCACCCGCGCGCGGCCGGTGTTGACGCCCAACTGTTCGGCCGCTCGCTCGCCCAGGGCAAACAGGTTGAGCGTCCGGCCGTTCAACACCACCGTACCGAAACCAATGGCCACGAGCCCGGCAATCGCCGCCAAGCGAAAATAATCCGCGGTCGTCCCGTGAAAGTTCCACACGTTGATGGAGCCGATGATCCAGTCGAGGATGGCGCCGGCCTTGTCCGACTCCACGGTGGTCAGCAAAAAAATAATCGCGGCGCCGCAAAAAGAGTTGACGATCACACCGGCCAACAGCAGCGTGTAGGTGGGCACCTGGTCGCTCACCCGCGCCAGGGAGTAGACCAACGCCAAAGCTGTACCGGCTCCGGCGAATGCGAATATAAACGTGCTCTGGAACCCGAGAATCATGATCTCGAATCCAAAGGCGATGCTGAGGACCGCCCCGAGTGCCGAGCCGCCCGACACGCCTAAGATATACGGATCGGCCAGGGGGTTGCGCAAGAGCGCCTGAAAGACGACTCCGCTGGCGGCCAGCGCCCCGCCCACCAGGGCCCCGATCAGAACGCGCGGCAACCGGTCATTCATAATGATGTTCTGGGACAAAGTCCGCGGCGTGAAGGCTTCGGCCAGGTCGACCTTCTCGATTCCGATTTGAATGCACGCGATCGCCACGCCGACCAGTAAGATCGCCAGCGCGGCCAGAACAACCC
>JAJDCN010000185.1 GCA_029260815.1 Planctomycetota bacterium | reverse complement strand
CGATCTGTATTTTTCCGACCTGGCCGCGGCGGTGGCGGCCCGAACCGTCCGTGTAATGGCCACGGCGCATCCGACGATCCAGGCGACCAGCACGTCTGCAACACGATCAGGTGATGTCGTCACGATCCCTCCCGGGGAATACGACGAGGGTGACTACGACGATTTTTGGGTCGGTGCGGAGGTCTATATAAAAGACAACGACAATGAAGAGTACTGGGGCCGAGTAACCGCCAGCAAAACGTCCCCCGACAAGACCTTCACCGTGTTCCCCAGCATTCCTTCCTCGATCGATGAAGACGAAAACACATTGTTCTATACGCTGCACGGTACAATGCCCTTGGAGCTCCAGGTCTCCGGCAGCAGTGGGCTGGACTATGGAGCATCGAGGGTGCGGATCAGCGCCGGTACTGAGGCAAATTTCCGTCGGTGGATAAATGGGACGATCTATATCGAGCAAGGTAGCCAGGGCAACTACGAGCCGTACCACATCGTCTATGCAACCGACGAAGGCTTAGCCATCCCCAGGCTGGTCCTATACTTAGATGAAGACCCTACCCCATTCGGGTCCCCGTTCAACTACTATGTTGTAAAGACCAATCCGCGTAAGCCAGTCGCGATCCCCCCGGGTGGAACGGCACGGGTATTTGTGGTGAAAACAGGCCATCCGACTGCGGACCCGGATGAGAACTCGGCCAGCACGGTCACCGAAAGCGAGGTTCTCCGGATTCCAGTAGGTGGCCAACTTTTCCCGTTCGGAGACTCAAAATACAACGGTGACCTTCAATTCTCTCCAGACCTCGGTATTGTGGATCTGAGCGTCGAGCCCGCCACTGCGCTCTCGCCGGAGCACGAGGTGTTCCTCTATGGCGCGGTGGTGATACCCTCTACGGCGGCAGCTTTCCAGACAGCCTTTACCCAGAAGACCAACAGCAGCTACCTGGAGATGGAAACCGGAGACACGCCCCCAGATCCGGAATACGACCCGCACTCCTACGTCCCCATGATCATTCCCGGCCAGACGTCCATCGACCTGAGCCGACTGTCCCTGGAGCACTACACCAGCACCGTGGCGCCCACGATCCAGTTCAACTACGTGGATGAAGACGACAACGGCTTGGGGGCGGTGCGCGCAGATTACGGCACCTGGTCCTCGGTCGTGGTCAACGGCGGCGGCACGAGCACCACCTTTACCGACAGCAACCGGATCGCGGGCAACAACAACCAGTGGACCGCGGACAAGCTCATTGACCGGTTCCTGCTGGACCCCTACGCGGAGCTGTCCACCACCGCGCTCATTGTGGACAACACCACCAACACCATCGTCGTCGCAGGGGACTACACCGACACGGTGGATAATGTCGATTCATTTCAGATCATCGACCCGGATGGCAACGTCGTAGGCGGCGGCGAATGGAATTCGAGCGTCGAGGTTAGCTTCGCCAGCGGACAGACGACGTTTACCACGACGGGCACTCCCTGGGGCACCGACGACCAAATCGGCAACCGGCTGATCCCCAACGTCGAGATGAAGGAGGTGCCGGTCATTACGGACAACACCACCAACTCCATCACGGTGGAAGGCCGCTACCACGTGGTTGGTAATGGGATCGCGGGCACCCAGTACATGGTTTATCAAAGCAACAGTTTCGAGCTCACTCCCAACTCGCGAAACAACTACACAGAATCCATCCCCAGCGCTTGGCAGGACAGCTACGAAGACACGTCATACTACCTGCCCAGCTTCACCTATTACACCGACGCCTCGTTCTACTTCGTCTACGCCAGTGAGGCGCTCCTGCCCGATCACTTGGGGACCGACCTGGCGATCATCATCCCGGACCAAGCCGCGCTGGTGGAGATCTACCTGGGCGACCTGCTCGTGGGTATCATCGAGGGCCGCAAGCGTGACCCCCTGCACTATCCCGCCGTGGACGGATACAACGCGTATATCGCCAGCGGTCAGTTTAAGGTGCAATCGACGGACCTGGGCACGATCCCCGGGCGGGGCCTGAACCTTTCATTCAGTCGCACCTATAGCAATCAGCGCCGGCAGATGGGCCCCTTGGGCCCCAATTGGACCCACAGCTACCATCAAAAAGTAGAGGTGATCCGCGCGGCCGACGAGGATGAGAACCCGGTGGACCGGGTCCTGGTCCATACGGGCACCGATCAAGTCCTCCAGTTCGAGTTCAACTGGGACGACACCACCAACAGCAAACGATACTACGGCGGCAAGGAAGGCATCTACGACGAGATCGTGGAGACCTACGATGGGAACAAAGAGCCGACCCAGATCGAGTGGCGAAGCAAGTCGCGCCTGATCACCACCTTCGGTCCCGCCGGGGTAAACGATAAAGAGTTCTACAAACAGAGCGCGAAGCACTGGATCGGCTGGATGACGAAGATGGAGGATCGCAACGGCAACGAGATGAACTTTATCTACAACCAGACCACCGGCCTGTTGGAGACGATCCGGATGCCCTGTACGACGGAGCCCTGACCACGCACGATGAGCGTACGTTGACCCTTACCTACGATAGCAGTGCTCGGATCACCCAAATCGACGAAGGCGCGGATCTACTGGACCGTCAGACCCAGTTCAAATACGACGCGACAACGGGAGATCTCGTTCAAGTACAAAATCACGGCAGCGCCTTGGCGGAGGTCGCCTTCATGCGCGGCACGACCAAGGTCACCGACGAGGCGCGCGTGACGATTTACGAATACGATGAACAGCACCAATTGCTCAAGGTCTATCAGCCGAACCAGGTTGAGGGGCAGGCGACCCCTCTCCCTGCGAACAGTACCTACGCCAAGAAAGCCGGTGCCGAACCGGTGGTGACCAACGCCTACAACTCCCGTGGCCAATTGAGCCAGCAAATCATAGGCGGCGACGCGGTCTCCGATACGGATGCCTACGTGTACACGTTCGACAACAGCGAACGCGCCAGCGGCAAGGTCTCCGTAATCGACGGAAGCAACTGGGAGAGTATCTACGAGTTGAACGAAAACGGCAACGCGCGGCAGATGTCCCGGCTGAATGACGACGCGAGCAGTGAAGTAGACTACTTTGTGACGAAGTTCGAGTACAACGACGATATGGAGATCACCAAGGTCACCCATCCGGAGGGCAACGGGTCCGAGTTCGAATACGACGAAACCGCCTACGATGCAGAGAACCAGCAGGAAAGTGGCTGGACGAAGCTGAAGCGCGGAAACCTTCTGGAATCGACCCGTCACGACGACATGGCAAGTCCCACGGTGTCGCTGACCACGGAGTATACCTACGACGATACCGACGTCTGGTGGCAGCCCACCAAGATCCGTCCGCCCAAGGGGGTTGCAGCAGGCAACGAGGATGACTACGACACAGATATCACCTACGACGCCTACGGGAACAAACTGACCGAGACCCGCTACCTGTCGGGTCATACCGTTTCGATCACCAATACCTACGTCTATTACGGGGCGGCACAGGGCCATCAGTTGGATACGCATGAGGATCCGGAGGGAAGGGTCACGAAGTACCGATATGAGGACATCGGCACGCCCGTCGACAACAACAAGGGTTACCTATGGAAGATCATCGTGGACAACAGCGGTTTGCAGCTCACCATGGAGAACACGGTCATCGACAACATCGGCCGGGCGACCACGGTGCGCGATCCGCGGGCCGTGGATACGGTGTACGACTTCAACGACGTGGGCGAGGCGTGGACGGTGACCAACGCCAACAACCACTCGGATGAAAAGTACGACGTGTTGGCCGAGTACGACGCCAATGGGAACAAGGTGTCCACTACGCTCAAGTACCGGACGCTCACGGCGACGCCAGGGAGCTATTCAGAGGTGGAGACCACCTTCGAGTACGATATCCACAACCGCCTGACGAAACAGGTAGAAGATGCGGGAACCGGGACAATCGAGGCGACGACGACCAAGGCGTACACGATCAGCACGGGAACCAACGAGGTGCTCACCTCGGTCCTGGTGGATCCGGTTCCGGCGACGGATGTGGAGCACCGGGTCAAAGAGGTGTTCAACAGCCGGGGTCTGGTGAAGCAGAAGCTGATGGGCTACGACGCTACGGCGGGTACGCTGAGCACGGAGACCTACGAATATGACGACAACAAGAACCTGATCAAGCGGACCGATGGGAACGCGAAGGTGTGGACCTCTACCTACGACGGGTTCGACCGGTTGGACACGAGCACGGATCCGGTTGGCTACTACATGGTCAACACCTACGACGCCCACGACAAACTGACGGATGTGGAGACCTACGTCGACAGCACTAAGGCGACCAAGACCGGTTGGGTCCAGACGGTGTATGACGATCAGAATCGTCCCACCTCGATCCGCACGGGTACGGTCGCGGCAGAGCAGAGCACGATCGCGACAACATATTACAAGGATGGATTGGTTAAAAAGATTACGGACGCGGAGAGCAATATCACGTCGACGGCGCTGTACGACGGCGCCGGGCGCAAGCAATACGAAATCTTCGGCGATTACACGGGGACCGATCCCACCAATCCGCTGGATAAGCCGACCGACGGGCTCAACTGGGTCCATTACGTGTATGATGCGAACGGGAACAACACGATCGTCCACGCCAAGGAGTGGGAAGACACCGCGATCATGAATTATACCACAACCAACACCTTCAACGTGCTCAACCTCCTGACGAAAGTCAAGGATCCGAACAATCAGGACACTGACTTCATTGTAGACACCCGGGGTAATACGACGAAGACCACCGATGCCAATTCCAACGTCACCGACTTCACCTACGACGCCCTGGGTCGGATGACGAAGAAGGAGGAAGACCCCAGCGAGATCGATGCGGAGACCGCCTGGGTCTACTACCCCAACGGCCTGCTCAAGCAGATGACCGATGCGGAGAGCAACGTTACGAAGTACTTCGACGATACAGATCCGGATAACGCCCCCGGCTACGACCGCATGGACCGATCCACGCTCGTGGAATACGCCGACAGCGGCAGCGAATCCTTCACCTACGACGCCATCAATATGACCATGCATACGAAGCTTGATGGCACAGAGATCGATTACACCTATGACGCCATTAACCGATTGACCCTGGTCGAAGAAGGGGCCAGCAATGACGACCGGGAAGCCTATACGTACACGTACATTACCACCGCGGGTCCCACCCTGGGCCATCTGAAGGTGGCTGCCACGGGCACGCTAGTGGTCGACAGCGTGACCTATACAACAACGGTAACGACACGGACTGATACCCGCGGCTACCGTGTGGAGGAGAAACAGGAGCTGACCGACAGCGTGGCTGGTGCCCACCCGGCACGGACGGTGACTCTGACACCCAACAAGACCGGAGCGCTTACCAAGATCCTCCACCCCAGCAGCAATCGGGATATCGATATCACCCGGGACAGTCTGCAGCGAGTGCAGGACATCAAGGAAAGCACCAATTACATCGCCGATTACGAATACAAAGGCGTCAACCGCCTGTGGAAGAGGTGGCTGGGTGCCCAGGTGGACAGCACACCGGCCAACGGCATCAGCAAACTGACGATCACCTACGAGCCAAGTACCTTCGCGGTGCAGAAATGGGAGAACGATCGGTACGAAGCGGCGGCCTGGAAATCGGATGTACCCAGCTACCAGTACACGTTGGACAACATCTACAGCCGCACCACCGCCAAGCGGATCGAAACCAACGGGGCCCCCACCAACCCGTACGACAACTATCAGTACGACAATATGTACCGGATCAAAGGAGCCCAGTACCAGGACAACGACGGCACCTACGGGGGCAACACCTTCTGGCAGAAGCACGAGTTCAACCTGGACGAGGTGGGCAACCGGGACGGCGCGACGGGGATGCTGATCTACACGGCCCCCTCCACCTACACCGATAAAACCTATACCCCTAACGCGGTGAACGAATACGACACGGCCCACGGCGTGATCAACCAGCAGCATGATGCTAACGGTAACTATACCGGCGTCAGCGGCGGACTGGACAACGGCTGGGACTACAAGAACCGCCTGACCCACTGGGGCAAGGAAACCAACGGAGATGATATCCGCTATGTGTACGACCACACGAGCCGTCTAGTATTGCGCCGTTGGACCGATGGAGCCAACGACAAGGCCACGCGCTACATCTGGAATGGTTGGCAATGCATCGAAGAATACAGTGTCAGCTACGGTCCCATCGCGGAGACGCTGGAATACTCCTACGTGTACAACCCTGATAATCTCGATGAGCGGTTGCAGATGGAGAAGCACACCTCGACGACCGCGACCTACTGGTATGTCACCGACGTCCAGGGCAACGTGGTGGCCCTCATCGACAAATCCGATGGCTCCATGCCGCAGACCTATACGTATGACCTATACGGCAACCTCATCAACTACACCTACAGCGTCACCAACTACTACGGCTACCAAGGCCGCCGAATCGACCCCACGACGGGTAAATACTACTACCGTAACCGCTGGTACGACCCCGTCCCCGGCCGCTTCTTAAGCCGCGACCCGAAGGGCTACGAAGACGGCCCCAACCTGTATGCTTTTGTGAACAACAATCCCATCAACTATGTTGATCCCATGGGATTAAGTGAGGAAGAGCGTCGGTATGCAGAGCTTCTGCGTGATGAAGAGGAGACCACGTATGAAGAAGTGCCATTTTCAAGTCCTTTGTTTGGGGATGGCACCGTGACAATGATAAAGAGCAAATTGACGGCTGACGGGGAATTGCTTGATCAATTTATTCATGCTGACAAAAAGGCAGACGAATTGCATAATTCCGATGAGCCTCAAGCCAACGCTAACGTAATAAAAGGTGAGGACAAGAGTCAGTGGGAATGGCACAATGAGCGAGTCCGATTAAGAGCAACCCTTGAAAGAAATGGGGTGTTGATGGCGCAAGATCAGGAGTCCGCTGGAGGAGGAAAATACGGAACAGCAAACAAGCTTGAGAAAAGCAATTATTTAAAGGCCTTGTATTCAGCACAAGATTGGCGTCTCCAGATAATGGGACAAGCCGTTGGCCCAGCTATTATTCCAGCATCCGAAGAAGCAAAGCAGTATCTTCGAGATCTTGATAACGCAAGAGGCTTTGCGAGCACGGCATCGAGGAAAGCAAAAGAACTATATCCCAATCAGGATCCAGGGTCGGGCAAAAGAAACGCGTTTATTCATACTTACTGGAGCTACCTTATAGCGGCCGAGTCTGGAGGAGCTTTTGCCAAAGAAGTCACGGATCGGCACGAACGTCTAAAGGGCGAGTCGCGTGTAAGTCAAGCATCAGATCAATTTAATAATTATAAAGGGAGAAAGTTCGCTACGACAATTAGTAGTGACGATATAGTCAAGCACATCCAAAATGAGATTAAAGCTGGAAACTTGAGTGTGACAAATCATAAGTGAAGTGGTTGATAATAAGATGCCATATTGGGAGTGACTTTGTTTACTAATCGAACGATTGTCTTCTTGTCAAGCGTGATTGTCGTTATTTTCTTGGTCGTATTTTATGCCATTCTAAAGTACGCTGATAATAGCAATGGCTCTGTAATAAAGACTCCTGATGTTTCAAGCAGTAAGCTAATGCCCAACGGATTTGAAGCGCTGTATCTCTCGATGAACATCGAAGTGTTTCTAAAACTGCGGCCCTCCGTGCGCCCAGTTAAAAACGACGAATTTTTTGTGGGCGAAGAGCTTAAAGAGGTCCTTGATTTGGGAGATTTCTCAACAGTTAGCTATGTATTTACTCCAGAGACCCCCCCGCTCTTCTATGGAGGTCCTGGAGACCTGCTTGCCACAGTGTCATTTGAGATACAAGAACCGATAGGTGAAAATCTAAAAATTAGAGATGCTTTGCGAAGAAGTATCTTAAAATATGGAGATGGCTTTAAACGATACTACAATCGTCATCGCGCGCTCGATGAAGCCACACTGGTTTGGAAGATCGGCAAATCATTCGTAACGGTTAGAATATGGCATCACCATTCCAAGAAGGATGTGCTATTGTTGTGCTGGTCTATTGCTGATTCTGATAACAGATACTGGGGTTATAGCGCTACAATAGAAGATTATAAAGATGAGCAGATAAAGGTGAATAGAGTATTTGCTCCCTACCAAGATACCATCGATAAAGCAGTAAAAGACTATAAATTAAAAAATTCGGCTCGACGTGCAGAAACTCGGGGAGTGATTAAGCCGACTGAAATACAAGGGTTACATGGCGAGTAATCAGAAGATTTGTGCTTGAATCCGTCCGTGAGAGATGTGCAACTAGAATACCCTGGTCCGAAAAACGAACGAGAACGTTCTTTCGATATGCGCAGCGCAGATCTTTGACAACACAATAGCGTTGGATCGCGGCAAGTCAAGCTCGATTGGCTGAATGCGGGCGCACTTTGACCCCGCAATGAATGGCTGTCTGGAGGAGAACTTCAGGCGGCTTTTGGTCTTCGGTAGTAGTGTTTGATCACGCCACCCAGGGGCGACTCACAGACAACTGCGGCTGGCTGCTCGTAGTCGATAGGACGACCCCTACTGCTTCCACTATCCGCTTACCACCATGTAACCTCCGCCCGTTTCCTGTATCATTCGTGGGTCCTTCCGGGAGCAAATCAAAGGCTTAACAGCAGAGGGAATAATCGCATAGATAGATTCACTTTCTTTCTTCCCGGTTGGTACGAAATTTGGGTAGGGGTCACGGTGCCATGGACTCATAGGTGCTCTGCTAAA
>JAJDCN010000184.1 GCA_029260815.1 Planctomycetota bacterium | reverse complement strand
TGCCATGGTCCACATGGGCAATGATTGCAACATTTCGGATCGGCTTCGGTTCCATAAACCTTCTATCTCTTTTCGACTCAGCAAGGGAATTCACGCCCCAACGGAAGGAGCCAAATAATAGGGATTTAGAGCAAAAATAGCAACGAAAATCTCCCACAACAAGAGCCCTTCTGCTGATCAAATAAAGCTCTCCGGTGTTACGCCTGGGGCCGGAACAAGAAAAACAAAAGCGCCCCCACAGCTAAAAAAGAGCAAGTAAAAAAGAAAAAATCTTGAATGATTATCAAATTATCGTATCGTGTAATTCGTATTTATTGGGGAAGGGGTTGGTTAAAGCGATTGGATGCTCGTTCCGCGGGACAAATCATACTCATTGGATCCGAGGCTTCCGGGTTCTTTGATGTCTGGCTGCTAGGCGTGTTGCAGTGTGTAATATATTCTAACTGAGCAGGTATAAATTTTCGAGATAAAGTTCTGATTGCAAGGTTAAACTTGCGTAACATTCTTGTTCACCGCGAGCAGGATCGTAATGAATAACAAAACAATTAACACTGTCGGCGACTGCGACGAGATCATTAAGGGCTTGTTTGATGAGCACGAAAAGATCTCTAACAAGGAGGATGCTTTTCTTTATCGTTGCATGGAAAGAGATTTCCTTCTGGGAGTATGGTTTCGCGGCGAACCCCATACACTAGATACGCAGCTTGAGCCGGGAATATTTAGGCCTAGACCCTCCAAAGGTACGCTACCCAAAAGCTACTTCGAAGAGAAGTTTATATTTAACTACACGCGAAACCGCGTTCCACAATTCAGCAATGGTCAAAATGACCTCTTTACGACACTCTCAAGAATGCAACACTATGGAGCTCCTACTCGTCTCCTCGACTGGTCAGAAAGTATGCTGGTCGCTCTCTACTTTGCTGTTCGGGATGTAGATGAAAATCGTGATGCCAACCTTTTTTGTCTGAACGCTCGAAGACTCAATAAAAAGTCGAGCATGAGGGAAAGCTGGGACAACATTCATGACGATACAAGTTTTGGAACAAAATTCCGAACCGCCTTTGTCTTTTCAGATACAAGAAAAAACTGGTTTCACAGCATAGCAGAACACAAGGATTTTCGATGGACTGACGTGGACAAGTATAAGAGCGAAGAGGGCGTGTCCGCGGGCACAGACGTTCCTCTTCAGGCTCTTGCAGACCATTGCATGCCTGTTGCGGTCATACCGAGTTTTATCACGACTCGCCATCAGGTTCAGCGCACCGTGTTTACTCTACATGGAGGGAAGCATTACGATAGCAACGATCGAACTGGTGTTTTAAATGATGATGAGCGTCTTCCAAGCCCAGTCTCGCTCGTAAAACTTAACGACAAAGATCCTGAAAACCGTCGCTTTCTTTTGCGTTTTAAAATACCAGGTTCGTCAAAGGAGCTGATCAGGAAGCAGCTCCATATATATGGAATTCATGAGGGAACGCTCTTTCCCGATTCTGATATGTTGGGACTCTATATAAAGGAGATGTTCCAGTGATCGGTGATCTCGCAAAGGACGTTGCGAAAATCAGAGCTCGAGTGGGGAAAAGCTTGGATCGAATTGCTCTTTTTGGATCCGTTGTGAATGACTCCTCTAAATGTCCTAATGATGTAGATATTGTGCTCGAAGTCCACCCGCAGCAACAAGAAATGGTTGCTGAGTCCATTAGAAGCGCAAACCTTTCTTTGCCCATCGGCGCCGTAGATATTGGCGATTACAGGCAAACAAGAAACGAAAGCTCTGTCGGATTCGGATATCACTTTCTCATACTCGGCTTTGAAGAGGACCGGCATGCTTTTCAGCTGCGCAATCATGGAACAGTACATGAGCTTTCTGAGAACACGCCAAAACTGAATGTCCAATAGGGTGACAGGCGTTTCCTTCTAGCTTGTACGCAAAAATCCAATACAATGATTGCAAAGTAGTTTTTGATGGAAGGTCGCTGTACGTAATTCGGCTAGGCAAAGAACAGATTGGAGTGACCACATGTCTTTTGTGTTCAATAGATCGATTCACATGTTTTCTTTGCTTCTGATCTTTGCGCTGGCGGGGTGCGCGCAGACCGCGGCGCCGGATCATGTGACGGTGACTGTGGACTTCGGCGGTGAGCGGGAGGCCAAGACGATTCAAGCGCCTTGGACGGAGGGAATGACGGCCTTGGACGCACTTCGTGCGGCCGCTGTGCTCGAGGAGTCTAAGCGCGACGATATGGTGATGGTCCTGAGCATTGACGGCGTGGCCGCGCGCTCCGACGGGCCGGTGTGGCTTTACCTCATCAACGATGCGCCGGTGATGAAGATGTCCAATCTGGTGTCGGTATCTCGCGGCGACCGGGTTGTCTGGCAATATCGAGCACCCGATTGTCCGGCGCCGACCCAGTAAGTTCTTGCCGCTCGAAAGGGCATTCGGTTTGTGAAAGGTACAGCGGAGGTCAAATGCGTATGGCATGCGTGTTGAAGAAGCGGTTCGTTCCGTCGGTCATCGGTTGGCTCTTTCTCATTCCATTGCTGAGTATTCTGGGCGCCTGCGCTGATACGGGTAGCTTGGACGCCCTGGAGGAGCAGTTTCGTACGTTGCCGATGGCCGCGCGTCACCAGACGGGGCCCCTATTCTGGCTGCACGGCGAGCAGAGCGAGCAGCGTCTTCAAATGTACCTGGACAAAGTTGTGGAAGGCGGCAACGGCTGCTTTGTGGCCGAGTCGCGCCTGCACAGCGACTGGCTCGGGCCGGACTGGTACCGCGATCTGGCCATTTGTCTGGACGCGGCGAAGAAGCACGATCTGAAAATGTGGATCTTCGATGAGCGTGGCTGGCCAAGCGGCAAGGTCGACGGCAAGGTTCCCCAGCAATACGGCAGCAAGTATATAGAAGCCGACGCCGGAGTTCTTGTCGAGGGGCCAACGCAATGGACGCAACCAATCGCGACGGACAAGCTCGTCGCCGTGATTGCGGGGCGCTCCGTCGACGACGGCGTGGATGGCGAAAGTCTGGTCGATTTGACGGACCATGTGCGCGGGGGGAAGCTGGCATGGAACGCCCCCGCGGGGCGGTGGAGTGTCATGACCTTCACCTGGCGCTACAGTGACGGACTGCTCGGTCGCGTACTCGTCGATGGAGCCAGTCGAGACGCGGTGGACTGGTATATCCGCACGGTCTACCAGCCGCACTATGACCACTTCGGCGACGACTTCGGAAAGACGATCGTCGGCTACTTCTACGACGAACCGGAAACCTTCGGCGACTGGGGCACAGAGGTCCTGCCGGAGCTCAAGCGGCGCGGCGTGGACTGGAAGCGGGCCCTCGTGGCGTGGAAATCCAAGTTGGCCGACCCGGATGAGCAGGTCGCTGCGCGGTACGAATACCAAGAAGCCTTCGCCGAGGCCTGGGGCCGGACCCTGTTCGGCGGACTGAGCCAATGGTGCCGCGAACGTGGTGTGCTTTCCATCGGGCATTTTCTCGAACATCGCAAAGGCTACCTGGACTC
The DNA here is from genome assembly GCA_029260815.1 of Planctomycetota bacterium. Lineage (GTDB taxonomy): Bacteria > Planctomycetota > B129-G9 > JAJDCN01 > JAJDCN01 > JAJDCN01. Next base: position 620 of record JAJDCN010000184.1, on the reverse strand, counting down.
CCGTCATTGCGCCGGCAACATCTTCCAACTTCAGAAGTATAGCGGCATGGGTGGCATTGATGCGGTGTTCGATCAATTCGTCATGGGTCGGCGCCTTGCGCGGGACGTGCCCACGTGGCAGACACCCAAACTAGGCAGCTCCATCTCCCACGTGTACGGAAAGCCGGACGACATCACGATGGTAGAGATCTTCGGCGCGCGGGGACAAGACTTGTCCTACCCGGAGATGAAATGGTGGACGAACCACATGCACGTCTCCGGGCTCAACTTCTTTATTCCTCATTCGTTCAACCCGCGCAGTCCGGCCGACCAAGACAGTCCGCCCTATTTTTACAACGGCGGCTACGAACCACGATGGCCGCTCTATCGCGTGTATGCTGACTATACGACGCGGCTCAATCGGATGCTGACCGGTGGGCGGCACGTTTGCCCCGTGGCGTTCTTGTTTCTGGGACACAGCTACCACGCGGGCCGAGCCCTTATGCCCGAGGACATGACCAGCGCGTTGCAGGACGCGCGGTTCGACTGCGATTGGATGCCCTACGACGTATTCGAGAAAGACGTGAGCATCGTCGGTACACAGTTGAGCTTGCGCCAGGAGCGGTACAAGGTTCTCGTGG
>JAJDCN010000183.1 GCA_029260815.1 Planctomycetota bacterium | reverse complement strand
TTAGCGTTTTTCATTCTCATGTTCAGCAAAGAAGTACGCACATGTGAAACATCTCCAATGAAACCCGTGCCGAACAATGTTGATTCAAGCGATGTGGTAGGAACAAATTTCATCTCGCGTTTCTCGCACAGGCCTAAGTTCATCAAGCGCCGGAGTACCTTGGTGAGGACATGCTCGTTAATGTCAGAAAGGGTAGCCAATTCACTATAACGCACAGGATAAGCTGAATAGACCAGTGCCAGAGTCATGAGCTCCTGAAAAGTGAGAGACTCCTCAAACCACCCCTCAAATCCAGCCTTGATAGACCACCGCTCTGCAATAATCTTGTCAAGACCGATAATCATATCCAAACTCGGCGATCCACTTCGCGGGTCGTAGTACAATACCCGATCCTTATCAATGAGCTTGAGAGGTCCTAGATTAAGAAAGCTGTTCTTTCCTCTATGCTCTTGGTCATTGAACACGACAAGCTTTGGATTTGTACTGTCTTTCATTGCAAAGGCTGTTACTTCAGCTATTGTGCCAGGCGACCCTAGGAACATCACAATCAAATCACACCGTTCAGCATGACTTACTTCCACGGTTAGATGGTCTTTATCAGGCTTTGGAGCGCCTTGAAGCTCAAGTATTTCCTCGCCCAGAAATGGAGCGCATCCCATCCTATTCTCTAGAAGTCGCTTAATTTCGAAGCGCAAGTCAAACCTATGGTCAGTTGGTTCCTTACCGCACAGAAAGACGCTGAGTTTTCGACGTTGGTGCAAATGTCGAAAAAAATCATTCAGTAGCACAGGTATCTTTAAAGCGACTGCGTCGATTTGATGCATACTAAGATCCCATAGGTGAACTTACCTTTTATCCCAGACACATAACTTATTTACTGTCGACGGTTGGGTCAGGGTACGCCCCCGTACTCCTCAAATCAACGAAAAAGAGAGCGCTCGAGCTTGCCCGAAGGTTAAAACATTCTCCATTGTCAAGACCAAGGATCGTCGGATTTAAGGTGGGGTCAGGCTGGGGCGGCTGCTGCTACGTAGGGAGACCGTAGAGCGATCGCACTTGTGGTAGCTCTGATGGTCTTCGGTCCGTCGAGGGTCTTTTGGTTCTCACAAGATATCTGACCGGGGCGCACTAACCTAAACTACGGTGCGCCCGGCTATTCGGCGGCGAGTTGGCGCTGGACGCGCTGGCGAAACTCCAGAGGATCGTGGATGCGGTGGTAGGGGCCGCGGGAGCCGCCGACACCGGCAATGGTTAGCGTCCCGAAGCCCAGCAGGCGCCCGACGATGCCCTGGCTTACGTACATGCCCTCGATCCACTCCAGCATGATCTCGATGGCGTAGCGGCGAATGAAGCCGGACTTGACGATCACACGCAGGTTGGTCAGGGCAAACTCTGCCGAGATGAACTTGAGCACCGCTGCCATCTCGGCGAGCAGTCCACCGATGATCACCAGCCGGACAAACGTGCGCGTCCACGTGCCGGACCCCGGATCCAACACGGCAGCCAGGATCCATCCGGCAACGAGCAGGGCCGTCGGTCGGGCGAAAATGATCCAGTGTAGCCGCGTGGTGTACAACACCCGTTCCCCCGGTAGCAGGCTGGTCGCGACAAAGTTGGCGTAAAAGGGTTTTTCCGAATCGGTGCCGGCATTTTCGGTATAGACGCGTTGGACCAGCTCCGGTGGTTGGCCGGGAACGGCTGGTGGATCATAAGGCGGCTCGGCGGGTGTGGGCAGGACGGTGCCCTCGCGTCCGCACCGGGGGCAGCAGACCGTCTTACCCGTCATTTCGGGCATCAGGCCCATCACGTTCCCACACGGACAGTTGTATTCAATCATGGCCGGCGCCCCTTCTTGGGACGGAATCGATTCGTCAACGTCTCTTCATCAGTATCGGCTTTCCCGCTCGAAGAATCAAGCGATCCGGGCCGAATTGACTTGGGAGCGCGGTTGCGATATGATCGAACGCGATTGTTTACGTTATTGGATGCATGAATGTCTGATCTGGACTTAACCATGAAGCTGCGAGCGGGACGAACCAGGTGGAACGTGCGCCCGGCCTGCGCGGACTATTTCGTTGGACACATCGTGAAACGGCTCGACGGCCTGGAGAGCATGAACGGTAACGTGATCAAGTCCAACCCGGTCCGCACCCTGCTGCGCTTCGAAGGCGGCGGCGAGTGCCCCCCGTTTGTCTTGAAAATCTATCGCGTCGCCGGCCTCCTGCGACGCCTCAAAGAAACACTGCTCGGCGCCAACGCGCGACGGGAAAACGACAATCTGCTCCTGCTGGCCGGCTCCGGAGTCGCCACGCCCCTGCCCATCGCCTGCGGTGTGGAGAAAGCGGGGCCCATGGTCGCCCGATCGTTTCTGGCCACCGAGGAGGTGGAAGGCGCGCAAACTCTCAAGGAATTGCTGCAGGCGGCGGCCGATGATGACCCGCAACGAAACCGTCTGCTGCTCCATGCGGCACAGATGACCGCAGCCCTGGACCAAACCGGCCTGGTCCATCGGGACCTGCACCTGGGCAACATACTGCTCGACGGAGCCGGCCGCCCGATTCTGATCGACCTGCAGCGGGCGCGCAAGCCGAGTCGTCCGTCGCCCGCGCAACGGGGCACGAACCTGCGACAGATGGCCTATTCCGTTTATCACACGCTCGGCGAGGGCGGCGTCGATGAGTTTCTGGAGTGCTATGCCGATTGCGCCGGTCAGGATCCACCCGATGCGCAAAGCTTGCACGAGGAGACCTGGGCGTCCATCCGCAAGTATCGCCGTATCCACATGGCCTCGCGTACGCGCCGGTGTCTGCGCACCTCTTCGGGTTTCGCGGTCAGTTCGGTGGGTCGCGGACGGCTCTATCACGTGAAGGATGCAGGGGTCGACCTGAAAGAGATCCTCGATCGGCACAAGGCCAGCGTGGAAGCGGGCCTCTATATAAAGAAGACGGATAAGATCGTCCTCACTCGTATCAACATCAAGAATCGCAACCGCGCCGTTGTGGTCAAGCAATATATGCCATCGATCGGATCGTCCCTGCTCGCCCCGTTGCGCGGTGGTCGGTTGCGGCGCGAGTGGATGCATACCCACGGGTTGCACGTCCGCGGAATCGGCGCTCCCCGGCCCCTGGCCTTGTACGAAACGGGAGCGAAGGGAGAGGCCTTTCTGATCACCGAATACCTCGAAGGCTTCGAGCCACTCAACGAAGCGATCGAGAGCCTGTGTTCAGCGGATGCGGATTGGGATGAGCGGCGTCGCTTGTTGGCTGCGTTGGCGGAATTCATCGCACACATACACACGGCCGAGGTCTATCATCACGACCTAAAGGCCAACAACGTCATGGCGCATCGCGCGCCGAAAGAGGAGTACGAATTCGCGTTGCTGGACACCGATCGCGTCTCCTTCGGCAAGCCGGTCACACAGCAACAGATTGTCAACAACCTCGCCTATCTCAATGCCGCCATCGGCAACCACCTGCCGGACACCGACCGGCTGCGGTTTATGAAATACTATCACGCGGCCGGTGGCCCGACGGTGTCCAAAGACCAGATCCGGCAGATCGTTTCTCTGAGCATCCAGCGAGACCATTTTTGGAGACCGTCCGTCCGGTGAAGATCTTCCACTTATTCAGCAACCACAAATGGACCGGACCGGCGGAGCCGTCAGTGAGCCTGGCCGTTACTCAGCGCGCTGCGGGCCATACGGTCCTGTATGCCGGCGGCGTCTGTCCGGACGACGGCTCATCGATCCTGCGAGAGAAAGCGATCGCCCGCGGCCTGGAGCCCCTGGAAGGATTGACCTTGGCCAAGCATCGCCACCGGCGGTTTGATGCGGAGGACGTGGAGCTGGTCGGATTGGTCATGTCCAAGGAGCGGCCGCAGATCGTACACACGCACATGATGAACGACCACGACATTGCCGTGAAAGCCGCCGCGCGATCCGACTATCAACCAACCCTCGTCCGGACAATCTACGACCATGATCTGAAAATGAACCGCCGGTTGCGCGCTTTATTAGGCAAGACCGAAGGGCTGGTGTTTTTGTCCCGTCATGCCCACGAGCGGTTTGTGGCCGAGCGCCTCTTCGATGCCGAGCGGTGCGTCGTGGTAGAAGGCGCGGTGGACACGGAGCGCTTCGCGCCGCGGCTCAAGTGCGCGGAGCGACAGGCCGAATACGGTATTGGCCCAGACGATTTCCTGGTTGGAATCGTCGCGCGGGTCCAGCACCACCGCCGCTTCGAGATCCTATTGGCCGCGGCGAAAATCGCGACGGCGAACGATCCGCACGTCAAGTTTATGATCGTCGGACGCGGAACGCACCTGGAGGAGATCGCCAAAGAGCCCGTGCAGCGGATGGGCTTGGTCGATCGGGTGATCTTCAGCGGCTACCGCTCCGGGGATTACGTGGACACGATCAACCTGTTCGACGCCAAGGTCTTCCTCGTGCCCGGTTCCGACGGATCCTGCCGCGCGGTCCGGGAGCTGATGGCGATTGGAAAGCCGGTGATTGCGGCGAATCGTGGCATGCTCCCGGAGATCGTCACCGACGGTGTGGACGGGCTCGTGATCGACGACACACCGGAAAATCTCGCCGAGGCAATCTTGGCGCTTGCGGCCGACCGGGGCCGGGCCACGCGCATGGGCGAAGCGGCTGCGAAAAAGGCGGTAAATTCTTTCGGCTGGGCACAACACGCGGCGAAGGTGGAAGATTTGTACAAACAGCTTTTGGAGAAGCCGTGATGCCGCGCGGCGAAATCTACTTTGGCGACGCCGCGGCAACCCTTCGGGAGAAGGTGGACGACGAAACGGTGCAGTTGATGGTGACCTCGCCACCGTACTGGAACGTCAAGGACTACGGACACGACGGTCAGATCGGCCTGAATGACTCC
>JAJDCN010000182.1 GCA_029260815.1 Planctomycetota bacterium | reverse complement strand
CCACGACGAGAAGATGATTACCGAGGCCGTCGATGTTGCAAAACAAGCGGGCCTCTCCACCGACCAGTACGAGTTTCAGATGCTCTATGGAATCCGTCGTGATTTACAGACGCAACTGGCTCAAGCCGGTCACCGGGTTCGGGTCTACATCCCCTACGGAACCCACTGGTATCCTTACTTGATGCGCCGGATGGCCGAACGACCGGCGAATTTACTCTTCATCCTGAAGAACCTGCTTCGTTAGCCCCGTCGCCCAGGTTTCCAAGACGGCGGTAGCAACGGGATCCAATTCCAGAGCTTTTGTACCTTGCGGGTCGCACCAGCGCAGATCGGGACTATCATCGACCGGCATGGGCAGCGAGCAAGCAAAGCAGGCATAGACGCCGTGCTCCGGCTCGAACACATCTACAGAGCCCAGCAGACGCGACTCTTCATAACTTAGGCCCAACAGGTCCGTCGCGACCCCGTCGAGTACCTCGTCCATGGCCTCGCCCTCATCGACCGGAGCCACCGGGAACTGCCAACTCGCTCCGTTGCGAATGAGGAGGATCTGATCGTTTTCGTTGAGAAACAGCGCGCACACGTGGGTTGGCGGACTGGTTGCAGACAAGTCGATTCTCCGAAATCACGGTGTTATTTATAAAACGTCCGACGCATTATAGCGCCACACCCGGCGAAGCATACGCTTTTTTCTTGACCCTGACCCTCCACCGGTTATGATGTGTTGAAAGTCTCTAACATCCGCCACAACAAGGAGTTCTGGACATGGCCGAGTTCTCTCACCTGGACGACCAGGGCAAGACCCGCATGGTCGACGTCGGCGCCAAGCAGCCCACCGAACGTACGGCGCGAGCCCAGTCGGTCGTCCTGTTACAAAAGGAGACCGTGGCCTTGATTCGCGAACATAAGGTCGCCAAGGGCAATGTATTGGAGACCGCGCGATTGGCTGGCATCATGGCTGCCAAGCGCGCGCACGAATTGATCCCCTTGTGCCATCCCATCAATCTAACGCACGTAGACGTAGATGCGCAGCTCGGCAATGATCGTATCACCCTTACCAGCGTGGCACGCGTTCAAGCTCCCACGGGTGTAGAGATGGAGGCTCTGGTGGCCGCTTCGGTAGCGGCTCTGACGGTCTACGACATGTGCAAGGCCGTGGACCGCTCGGCGGTCATTACCGACACGCTGCTCCTGGAGAAAAAAGGCGGTAAGTCCGGCCACTACACGCGCGATTCAGAACTCGCCTAATCACTTACGCGATTCTTGTTTTTTTCCCTTAACAACTGGATGATCGGACTGCCTTGTTGGACGACATTGAGTGGTCGTCGTCCCATATTGTCTTTGGCGTCGCGGTCCGCCTTTTGGTCAAGCAGCATCTTCGCGATCTCGACGCTGCCGTAGGTGACGGCCATGTGCAGAGGGCGGGAGCCTTTCATGTCAGCGGCCTCCACATCAGCTTCGGCCTCGAGCAGGAGTAAGGCGACTGCGTTGCTGCCCGCTTGGGCGGCGTGATGCAAAGGCGTTTTCTTTCTTTTGTCGGTGGCGTCAACTTTTGCGCCGCTTTGAAGCAACAGGCGTGCAAGTTTCGCGTCTTCCCGCGTTGCGGCGATGTGGAGGGGTGTTCGGCCTTTGGCGTCGATCGTTTGTACAAGCGTCTCGTCGGCCTCCAGCATTTCCTTTATGGCCTCAAGGTTTCCTGCGGAGACGACGTCGAAGAATTTAATGGAGACTGGCGAATCCGGTGGAATCGCTCTGCTCGACGGCGCGTTTTTCTGCGAGGTGTTTGGTTTGTCTGTGGGAGCATCGCCCTTCGGATCGGGCTTGGAGACCAAAGCCAGAGCCGCGCCAGCAATCACAAGAACAATTAGGTAGTATGCGATTTTATCGCGGGACACGTTCTGACCCTCTCTCGCTTTTGACAGGCCTTTCTTAGATGTCGTCCTTGGGATTCGCTTCGGACTTGACCAGCATGGCCTTTTTGTCTTTGAAAGTGCCGGGCGCACCCCTTAGTTTCGGGTTTCCCTCGACACACAGAAGAATGTCGCTGTCGCACGGTTTGGTCGTCTGAATGATGTCTCCCGGTGAAAGGTTGATCAGGTCGTTCATGGTGATGGTTGTTTCGGCCAGGTACGAGATGACCTCTACAGGGGCCTTGGAGAGGCTTTCGGCGATCACCTCTGGCTCCTCGGTCCGGGCGCCCCGCTTGGAGTAGCCAAGCCAAGACTGCGAGGCCAGATCGTAGATCATCGGCTCGACCACCATGTAAGGAATGCACAGGTTGATCGTACCGGAGGTTTTGCCGACGGTGGCCTCGAAACTGGCCAGAATCACCGGCTCGTTGGGTGCGATGATCTGCATTAATTGCGGGTTGGAGTCGGTCTTGGTGACCTTGAAGTCGATCTCGTTGATCCCCTTCCAGGCCAGTTTCAACTGATCGGTCGCCCGGCGGGTAACCGTCGCGGTCAGGCGTAGCTCGATCTCAGTGAGCGGCCGCTCTGGGACGTTCGGCAAGCGGATGCCTCCGCCCAGGAGCCGATCCAGAATGGGAAAGATGATCGATGGATTCATTTCCAGCACCATCTCCCCTTCCAGCGGCGCCGCGGAAAGCAGGTTGAAACACGTCGGGTTGGGCAAGGACGTGATGAACTCCAGATAGGTCAACTGTTCCACAGCGATCAATCGGATGTCTACAATCGTCCGCAGATAACCAGAGAGGCTCGCCCCAAAGTTGCGCGCGAAAACCTCGTTGATCGATTCGAGCGCCATCATCTGTTCTTTGGACACGCGCTCGGGTCGTTTGAAATCGTACAGCGGATATTCCGCGGAATCGCCTTCCGACGACGAGCCAGCGGCCCCACCGCCCGGTTGGCCTGCAGGAACTTCGCCGGATTCTACAGCATCGAGCAGGGCGTCGATCTCATTTTGATCGAGAATGTCCGCCATTGTCTTTTTCCCTATCCACCTTCACCCGTCGTCAACGTCATACCCGTGTGGTTTTCCACACCGGTCTCCATGTCGTCTGGATTCTTCCAGCCGGTTGAAATTAGCACTTCATCGGGCGCCAGCCAGCCCTTGTTGCGAAAATCAACCTCCAGCGCCAACTGCGGATCTTCCCGGTAAACCCGCAGGACCGCAACCGCATGTTCCAGACGCTTGGTCAGAGCTGCGTTGGCCTCGCTGATTCGGGCCACTTCTTCGGCCAAGCGCTCCGTAGTCCGCACCTCCGGCAGGATCCAGGCGAACACCGCAAGGGCAAGCCCGGCCAGAAGCAGCGTGCTAAAAACAATTGGCGGCGCGCTGCGCATGTCAGGAGAGCCCGTAGCGCGCACGGCTGCCCAACTCCTCTTCGATCCGCAACAATTGATTGTATTTGCATATCCGCTCGGACCGGCACAGCGAACCGGTCTTGATCTGCCCGGTCTCCATGGCCACGCAGATGTCGGCGATGGATGCATCTTCGGTCTCTCCGGAGCGGTGGGACACGATGCTGGTCCAGCCCTGCTTTTCGGCCATTCCGATCGCCTCTATCGTCTCGGTGATCGTTCCGATCTGGTTGATCTTGATGAGGATGGAGTTGGCGGAGCCCTTTTCGATTCCGGTGGCCAGTCGCTGAGTATTCGTGACGAGTAGGTCATCTCCGACGATCTGGAGTCGGTCGCCCAGTCGCGTGGTCATGGCCGCCCAACCCTCCCAATCGTCTTCATCCAAGCCATCTTCTATCGAAAAAATCGGATACTTTTCGACCAAGGCCGTGTAATAGTCGATCATCTGCTCGGCGGACTTTTCCGCATCAGCCTCGGCGGCCATTACATATCGACCGTCCCGGTAGAACTCGCTGGCAGCAGCGTCCATGGCCAGCTTGATATCTTCGCCGGGGCTGTAGCCTGCCTTTTCGATTGCCTGAAGGACGACCTCCACAGCCTCTTCATTGGAACCCAGGTTGGGGGCGAATCCGCCTTCGTCACCCACCGCTGTGTTGAGTCCGCGGGAGCCCAGGATCTTTTTGAGGGTATGGAAAATCTCCGAGCCCATCCGCATCGCCTCGGCGAAGGTTTGGGCGCCCATGGGCATGATCATAAACTCTTGGATATCGATGTTGTTGTCGGCATGGGAGCCGCCGTTGAGGATGTTCATCATGGGGACGGGGAGCAGACAGGCGCCGGCGCCGCCCAGATAGGCGTACAGCGGTTGACCCGCCGAAACAGCCGCCGCACGCGCAACGGCCAGCGAGACTCCGAGAATCGCGTTCGCGCCCAGCTTGGCCTTGTTGGGGGTTCCGTCTAGTGCGATCAGCGTGCGGTCCAAACCGGCTTGGTCGGCCGCGTTCATCCCTCCGATGGCAGGACCGATCACTTCGTTGACGTTTGCCACCGCGCGAGAGACGCCCTTACCCATATAGGCTTCACCGCCATCGCGCAATTCGACGGCCTCATGGCTTCCGGTGGATGCTCCAGAGGGAATGGCGGCGCGGGCGAAGGCTCCATCTGACAGGATAACGTCCACCTCCACGGTGGGATTGCCCCGTGAGTCGAAGATCTGTCGCCCCCGAACTTGGGAGATCTGAGCGTTCGCCATAGAGCCTCCTTCTTCCTCATAAACCAAGACACCGAGCCCGTGCCCATACGCCCTACCGACGCCGCGCGGGAACCCAGGATCCTTCTTGATTCTTTATTTATCGGCGAATCGTCCGATAAAATTTGACACGACTTCCCGACCAGACGGCCAGAGGCCCCAGGCTTCGATTTGCCTCAGGAAGTCGATGCCCCGGTTACTTCTTTTTCGGCAGAATCTTATACATGCCGGTACCGCACTCTGGGCATTTGCCCTTGCAGGCTGGCCGACCATTCTTCATGGTAACCTCGGCGGCTTCGACCATGACCCTCTTCGCCTTACACTTTACACAATAGCCCTCGACGTTCTCCATCGTTACCCTCCTAGGTAAGAAATAAAAGAGCCCTATCCTTGCGCGTACAGCGAAACGCCTCTAAACGAATTATTGCTCACGCCCCCACCGGAGCCCTGCTCCACTGTGCAGATCGGCCGTGTCGGATGCGGGACCACAACTTGCCAGATATTGTGCCAGAGCGTCTTCCCAAGGTTGCAGGCCCGAACCCAGCAACGCTGTAAGGCGGCCGGTGTCCAGCCGGGAATTCTTCGGGCGAACGGCCGCCCGGTGGAGTTGCTCAGACGAAATCGGGCTTAACTTCAAAGACAAATCGGTCAATTCCAAAACCTTTTGAGCCAATTCATACCAGGAACAGGAACCGGCATTGACCACGTGGACCAAACCCTCGACGCCTGCGTCCAGCAAGGCAGGAATCGCGCGAGCCACGTCGAGCGTCCAGGTCGGCGTCCCGAATTGGTCGTTGACCATGTCAATCTGATCATGCTGCTGCGCCAGCTCCAGAATCGTGTGTACGAAATTTCGCCCATGCTTGCCGTACAGCCAAGACGTGCGCAGGACGAGTGCGTCGGGAGCAGCCTTCTGCACCGCTTGCTCGCCCGCCAGCTTAGAGGCCCCGTAGGCATTGACCGGACAGGGTTCATCTTCTTCACGATAGGCCTCGGACTGGGTTCCGTCGAACACATACTCGGTGCTAATCTGAACCATCTTCGCGCCCGCCTGGCTCGCCGCCCGCGCGATGTGGCCGGGCGCCCGCCCGTTCACCGCCATGGCCAGATCTTTGGCGGATTCCGCCCCATCCACGTTGGTGTAAGCCGCGCAATTGACCACCACCGCAGGATGATGGGCAAGCGTCAAGGTGGCAATCGCCTCCGGGTCGGTGATGTCACAGCCCGACTCCAGCGAGGTAATCGTCTCCCACGCGGAAAGTTCGTCAAAGACCGCGCACAGGTCGGTCCCCAACATGCCACTCGAACCGAAGATCAATACTTTGCGCTTGGCCACCTACCGGCCCCCGTATTGTTTTTCGTAATAGTCGCGATACTCTTCGCTTAACACACGCTGCAGCCAATCGGTGTTTTCCAGATACCAATGTACGGTTTTTTCGATCGCAGTTTCAAAGGTGTGTTGAGGCTCCCAACCAAGCTCCTTGCGGATTTTGGTGTTGTCAATGGCGTAACGGCGATCGTGTCCGGGGCGATCGGTGACGTATTGAATCAGGCTGTCGGGTTTGCCAAGGATCTTTAAGATCGTCTCTGTGATTTGCCGGTTGGTCCGCTCGCAGTTGCCGCCCACGTTATACACCTCGCCGGGGGTCCCTTTGTGCAGAACCGTGTCGATGGCCGAGCAATGGTCCTCTACATACAGCCAATCGCGCACGTTCAGGCCATCGCCGTACAAGGGCAGGGCCTTGTCGCCGTGGGCGTTAAGAATGAAAAGGGGAATCAACTTCTCAGGAAACTGGTAGGGCCCGTAGTTATTGGAGCATCGGGTAATCAAGGTCGGCAGCTCGAAGGTATGGGAATAGGCTCGCACAAACATGTCCGCGGCGGTCTTGCTGGCGGAGTAGGGACTGTTGGGAGCCAGCGGCGTCGCCTCGGAAAACAGCCCTGTGGCGCCCAGGGATCCGTAGACCTCGTCGGTGGAGACCTGAAGAAATCGGCCGATCTTGTGCCGGAGAGCCGCTTCCAGCAGGACGTGGGTGCCCAGCACGTTGGTGCGAACGAAGATCTCCGGATCGGTCACGCTACGATCCACGTGGGATTCCGCTGCAAAATTGACGACCGCATCGGGGGCGTGCGACTCGAGCAGACGATTGACGGTCGGGGCGTCGCCGATGTCTGCCTTGACGAAGGTGTACCGCGGATCGTCCTGAACCAGGCTGAGGTTCTCCAGGTTGCCCGCGTAGGTGAGGGCATCGAGATTGATTACCGTATCTTGGGCATGGGTCGCGAGATAATACTTAATGAAGTTCGCCCCGATGAACCCACAGCCACCTGTAACCAGAATCTTCATAAGCTCCACTTTCTCCAGTTGCCAGTGCATGATAGTAACCGACGCCCCCTCCAAATCAAATTAAAAATGCCCCATGACAGGGGGGCCTCTCTTCGGGCCGGTGGGGATCCCCAAGCGGGTGCGACTGGTACCCATGGGCTCAGGTAGAATAAAATTAACAGAATTCTACGCGCATAAGGGATGTGAGACTTTTTTCCGTTTCTGCGTTGCGCAATTCAAAGAGGCTTGTTATCTTTTGGGTCTTGCGCCGTAGATCTGCCGACGAAAACCGGCATAGGAATTGCTCTAAAACTTTTTGACAAGCCGTGTATCGTTAAAGTCTTTATAAGTAGGAGGACGATACAAAACTTAGGTACCGGGAAAGGGGCGCAGACTTGACTTTAGCCGGCATTTTGCTACAATATCATTGAAGATACCGGTTAAGTCCCTAACCTTTCCGGCGCGGCGCGTGAGAGTTGTTCATACAACGTGTTGAGGAATTACTCCCCACTTTTGCGCAACGCATCACTACCTCTTCGCTTACGGCAGGATCCCTTTATAGAAGGGATAATAAATCAGGCTCTTATTACATCTAGCGTGCAATCTGGATTCGTTTCTAGGAGACCCACAGGTGGCCACAGGCGCAACACAGAAGAAGGTTGAAAGACTTGAACAAGCGGTCGTTCGGTTCGCCGGCGATTCCGGCGACGGCATTCAGGTAACCGGCAATCAGTTCACCTCCACAACCGCCGTACTTGGAAACGACCTGGCAACTTTTCCCAACTTTCCCGCAGAAATTCGCGCCCCCGCGGGCACAATTCCGGGCGTCAGTGGATTCCAGGTACGCTTCTCCAGCATCGACATCCATACGCCCGGCGATGCGCCCGATGTATTGGTCGCTTACAACCCGGCCGCGCTCAAAGTCAACGTCGGCGACCTTGTGCCCAACGGGATTCTTATCATCAACACGGGCAATTTTACTGAGCGCGATTTGAAAAAAGCAGGCTATGAAACGTCTCCGTTGGACGACGACTCCCTGGAAGCCTATCGCGTCATCGCCGTCGACATGAACACGCTGATCTACGAAACCCTGAAAGACACAGGACTCGACCGTCGAGCGGCCCAACGTTGCAAAAACTTTTTTGCCCTGGGCATGACCTACTGGCTATTCCAGCGCACGTTGGATACGACAACCGCCTTCATTCAGAAGAAATTCAAGAGCAAACCCCAGATCGCGGACGCCAACGTCAAGGCCCTCAAAGCCGGCTATAACTACGCCGACATTTCCGGCCTGTTCCAGACGATCTACGAGGTGCCTCCCGCACCCCTGCAAAAAGGGACCTACCGCAACATCCAAGGCAACAGCGCCATGGCGTTGGGCCTCCTGGCGGCCTCGGAGCTAAGCGGCTTGGACCTGTTTTTGGGCTCCTATCCGATCACCCCGGCCAGCGATATCCTGCACAAACTGGCGGCCTACAAGGCCAACCAGGTCGTAACCTTCCAGGCCGAAGACGAGATCTGCGCCGCCGCGGCAACGATTGGAGCAGCCTTCGCCGGTAAGCTCGCGGTTACCACCACCAGCGGGCCGGGACTGGCTCTCAAGGGCGAATCCTTGGGCCTAGCGATCATGACGGAGCTGCCAATGGTCATTATCGATGTGCAGCGTGGCGGCCCCAGTACCGGCTTGCCGACAAAGACGGAGCAGTCGGATCTGCTTATGGCGCTCTATGGGCGTCACGGCGAGTCGCCCATGCCGGTTTTGGCGGCCTGTTCGCCGACCGATTGCTTTGACGTTGCGCTGGAGGCCTGTCGAATTGCGCTCACCTACATGACGCCGGTGATTGTTCTTTCCGACGGCTACATCG
>JAJDCN010000181.1 GCA_029260815.1 Planctomycetota bacterium | reverse complement strand
GCGACGGCATTGACGACCTGCTCATCGGGTCGAGTCGGGCCGACCCGAATGGAAACGCCAATGCCGGAAAAACCTACCTGATCTATGGGAGGAGCGGAGCCTTGGCCCTTTCCGGTATGGTCGACTTGGCCAATGCGGATGTTGCCTTCAACGGCATCGACTCCACGGATCGGTCTGGCATCTCTGTCTCCAACGCGGGGGACATCAACGCCGATGGATATGACGACCTGCTCATCGGGGCAAGCTGGGCAGACCCAAACGGCAACAACCTCTCCGGCGAGACATACCTGATTTACGGCAATAGTGGCATCGTCCCCGAGCCGGGGACGATGGGGCTGGTGGTGGTCGGGTTGGGCGGATTGGTCTGGGGGCGCCGACGGCGTCGGCGCTCATAGAGCGGACGGCGGATTTCTTACTTTTCCTTTCCTGATCATTACAAATTAGGTCCGATTCGTGCATGAAGTATGTCTGCACTATGCGCGCGCGGTGCGCGGGCCGTGCGGGGAAGTAAAGGAACGTTACTTCATTTTGGGCGGATTTTGAGTGTAAAGTTCCTTTACTGTTTCACGTGGAACATTGCGTTGCGCGGTCCGAAAACGGGGTCAGTTGGCCACCGGTGGCGAGGCGATTATTTGCTTGACAATATCGGGCTCGGTCCATACCATAACACGTTTCGATTGCCCCAGCAGGCCCGGGGCACAAGAGCAAGTAAGAGGACATCATGGCACTACCGAAACGACGTATATCGAAATCGCGTAAGGGGATGCGGCGGGCGCACCACGGCTTGACCGCCAAGAGCCTGGCCCTGTGCCCCCGGTGCAACCAGGCCAAGCTGCCCCACGCGGTTTGCGAAAACTGCGGCCACTACAAGGGGCGCGAAATCGTCCAGGTGGAAGGGGCGTAATTCCGTATGCGAATTGCCGTTGACGCAATGGGGGGCGACTTCGCCCCCGTTCGTATTATAAAGGGCTGCCTCGCCGCAGACCTGGGCGAAGATGCCCTTGTCCTGGTGGGCGATCGCGAGCAGATCCAGGAGGGCCTCGCCGAAGCGGGCGCACCCGCCGACGCATGCGCCGTGCAGCACGCGGCGGAAGTGATCGGCATGCACGAGTCGCCCGTCGAGGGCCTGCGCAACAAGCCGGACGCATCGGTCGTCGTGGCCACCAAGCTGTTGGCCACCGGCGAGGCAGACGCGATCGTATCCGCCGGCAACACTGGTGCCACCGTCGCCGCGGCCAGCACGATTCTCAAAACCCTGCCGGGCGTCAAGCGCCCAGGGATCGCAGTGCCTCTGCCGACGCGAGAAGGATTGATCGTCCTGATCGACGCCGGCGCCAACCTGGCCTGCCGTCCGGCGCACTTGGTGCAATACGCCCTGATGGCCGCGGGCTACATGAGCCGCATCTACGGTGTCGAATCGCCCCGCGTGGGACTGCTCAACGTGGGCGAGGAAGCGAAGAAAGGGACCGAGCTGGTGCAGGCAACCCACGCGCTGTTGAGCGAAGCGAACCTCAACTACGTGGGCAGTGTGGAAGGGCACGACCTGTTCGCCGGTGCCTGCGACGTAGTGGTTACCGACGGATTTACTGGCAACTGCCTGCTCAAGGCCAATGAAGGCTTCGCCCACGCGATGTTGGCCAACTTCAACGACGCGCTCGCCGCGCACGTAGAAGACGCTGTGCGGCCTCAGGTGCTCGGCGCCATCGCCGCGCGAGTTGATTACTCCGAATACGGCGGTGCCCCCTTGCTGGGCGTCAACGGGGTGGTCACCATCGCCCACGGCCGCTCCGACGAAAAAGCCATCGCCAGCGCCGTACAAGCTGCCGCCCGCATGGCCCACAGCGGCCTGAACGACAACATCGTTCGCGAAGTCTCCGCCCTGTCCAACATCGGGACCTAGGATCCGAAACCCCAGATCACGCGCAACAGGCAACCCATGACACAACTCAGAAAAGTTCAAATCGCCGGCACCGGATCCTTCGCACCCGAAGGCGTGATTACCAATGCCGATCTGGAAAAGCTGGTGGACACCAGCGACGAGTGGATCTTCACCCGCACCGGCATCCGCGAACGCCGTAAGGCCGCCGACGGCGTGGCCACCTCGGACATCTCTATGCCCGCCGCGCGCCAGGCGCTCGACGCCGCGGGCGTCGCGGCCAAGGATCTGGACCTGATCCTGGTGGGCACGGTTACGCCTGATACCATGCTACCCTCCACCGCCTGCCGCTTGCAGAAGATGCTGGACGCCCCCCACGCCGGGGCAGTGGACATGGTCGCCGCTTGTTCCGGGTTCCTCTACGTTCTGGCCACGGGCTGGCAGTTCATTCAAACCGGCATGTACGACAACGTCCTGGTCGTCGGAGCCGAGTGCCTGACCAAGATCGTTGACTACCAAGATCGCGGTTCCTGCATCATCTTTGGCGACGGCGCCGGTGCTGCGGTGCTGACCCCTTCGACCGAAGACAGCGAGATCCTCTATGCCGAGCTGGGCGCGATGGGCGACGAAGAGATCATGGACATGCCCGGCGGCGGGTCCCTGCACCCGGCCTCCCATGAGACGGTGGACCAGCGAATGCACTTCATCCGCATCGAGGGGCGAAGAGTCTACAAGTTCGCTGTTAACAAAATGGTCGAGCTGGTCCGCAGCGCGGCGGAGAAGAATGGATACGCGGTCTCAGACATCGACTACGTCATCCCGCACCAAGTGAATATGCGTATCATCGAGTCGTCCATGGAACGCCTGGGTCTGCCGTTGGAGAAGGCCTATACCAACATCGAAAAGTACGGCAACACGTCAGCCGGTTCGGTCCCAATGGCTCTGGACGAGGCCGTCCGGGAAGGCAAGATCAAACGGGGCGACCTGGTGGTCTTTGTGGCCTTCGGGGCGGGGCTGACCTGGGGCTCGACCCTGGTGCGGTGGTAGAACAGAGAGCAGAAACGAAATGGACAGTTGCGCATTTTTATTTTCCGGACAAGGCACCCAACGAACGGGCATGGGGGCCGATCTGTATGAATCTTCGCCCGCCGCCAAAGCCGTGTACGACCGCGCCAACGAAGTATTAGGCTACGACCTGGCTGCCATCTGCTTCCACGGCCCCGACGAAAAGGTCAACTCCACCGCCATCTGCCAACCGGGCATCTTCGTCACCTCCCTGGCCGCGCTGGCTGCCTATCAAGAAGCCGGCGGCAACGTTCACGAGCAGTGTGCCTACGCGGCGGGGTTGTCCCTGGGCGAATACACGGCGTTGACGTTTGCCGGCGCGTTGGATTTCGACCAAGCCCTGGAGCTGGTCCACCTGCGGGGCACGCTCATGCAGGCCGCCTGCGACGCGACTCCCAGCGGAATGCTCTCCCTGATGGGGGCCGACGTGGCGCAGGCCGAGGCCCTGTGCGCGGCGGTCGCGGCGGTGGGGCACCTGAACGTGGCGAACATCAACGCCCCAGGGCAAATCGTCATCTCCG
Organism: Planctomycetota bacterium; assembly: GCA_029260815.1. Classification (GTDB taxonomy): domain Bacteria; phylum Planctomycetota; class B129-G9; order JAJDCN01; family JAJDCN01; genus JAJDCN01. The sequence continues at coordinate 29,702 of JAJDCN010000181.1, read as the reverse complement.
GCGAGATGGCGGCCATCGACGCGGCGGAGAAGATTGCGAAGGAACACGGGGCCAAGCGGGCGATCAAGTTGGTCGTGGCCGGTGCGTTCCACTCCAAACTCATGAAATCTGCGGAGGAGAAATTGGCCGAGCGTCTGGTCGCGGTGGCGTTTAAAGAGCCGCAAGTGCCTGTCGTGTCGAATGTTACGGGACGACCGGTCGCTGGCGTGGAAGAGATTCGGTCCCACTTGGCCCGACAGGTGGTCTGCTCGGTCTTGTGGTCTGATTCCATGCAGTATATTATCGATCAAGGCGTTCAGAATTATTTCGAGTTCGGGCCGGGCACGGTGCTGACGGGCCTGCTGAGGAAGATTCAAAAAGGGCTGACAGCAACGAACATCAACACGGTCGAATCGATCCAAGCGATTGCGACGGGAGCGACACAATGATCCAAATTGATCTAACAGACCGAGTGACGATTGTCACGGGAGCCTCGCGCGGGATCGGCCGCGCGATTGCGGTGACCCTGGCCCAAGCCGGGGCGGCGGTTGCTTGCGTGGCCCGTAGCGAGGGCCCGTTGAAAGAAACGGTCAGCCTGTGCGAGAAAGCGGGGGGCAAGGCCCTCGATTTTGTTTGCGACATCAAGGACCAAGCTGCGGTCAACGCGGTCGTCTCCAACGTGCTGGAGAACTTCGGCCGGATTGACGTTATGGTCAACAACGCGGGCACCACACGGGACAACCTGATGATGCGCATGAGCGACGAGGAATGGGATGACGTCATCGACACCAACATGAAGGGGTCGTTCCATTTCTGTCGTGCTGTGGCCCGTCCCATGCTCAAGCAAAAGGGCGGCAAGCTTATCAATATCATCTCCGCCACCGGCCAGGCCGGCAACGTGGGCCAGGCGAACTACGCCGCCTCCAAGGCGGGGATCGCGGCCTTCACCAAATCCGTTGCTCGGGAGATGTCGGCCAAAGGGATCATCTGCAACTGCATCGCTCCAGGCTATATCGTGACGGAAATGAGCGAAAAGCTGTCGGACAAACACAAGGAGCGCCTGTTCGACCTGATTCCACTGGCACGAACGGGCAAGCCGGAAGAGGTTGCCTACGCGGTGGCCTTCCTGGCCAGTGATCTGGGCAACTTCATTAACGGGCAGGTCATTAACGTTGACGGCGGAATGGTGATGTGATAACCTCTTATCCCACTGCGCGAAGAGGTCGATTGTTTTGGGAAGGGCAACGGGTTGCTCTTCATGGTTAATAAAACGGATTGAGTTAAGAAACCACGTATTTTACCGGGAGGTAACGGTGGCTTTGGACGTGAAGGAAGTTGAAAGCAAGGTGATCGACATTATTTGCGATCACATGGATGTTCAGAGTGAGAAGGTCAAGCCAGAGACGTCATTTATCAACGATCTTGGCGCGGACTCTCTGGACCAGGTGGAATTGGTCATGGAGTTCGAAGAGGCCTTCGACCTCAACATTCCAGAGGAAGAGGCAGCGAAGATCCAGACGGTTGCCGACGCGGTAAAGTACATTACAGCCAACACCTGAGACCATGTCTAGACGTCGCGTTGTCATCACAGGCGTAGGGTTGGTTTGCCCGCTGGGGACCGACCGAGAGCAGATCTTCTCCGATCTGCTGGCTGGGGTCAGCGGCATCCGGCGAGTGACCCTGTACGATCCGTCGGACATGGAGGTCAAGATCGGCGGCCAAGTGCCCGACTTCGATCCGGAGAAGTGGATCGAACGGCGGGAGGCCCGGCGTCTGGACCGGTTCTGTCACTTCGCCATCGTCGCGGCAGATAGTGCCTTGGCCGATTCCACCTTGGATATGGCGAAGGAGGACGAGACTCGATGTGGGGCGATCGTCGGATCGGGGATCGGCGGCATTATCGAGTTCGAGGATCAGCACGGGCGGTACATGAAGGCGGGCCCCTCCCGGGTCTCCCCCTTCTTTGTGCCGAAGATGATGCTCAACGCGGCCGCCGGCGTCCTGTCCATGCGCTATGGATTGTGTGGCGTCAATTACGGTGTGGCCTCGGCGTGCGCCTCGGCCAACCACGCCATCGGCTCGGCCTTGCGGACCATCCAGTACGACGAGGCCGACGTGATGATCACCGGCGGATCCGAGGCGGCTTTAACCTCCTTGGCCGTCAGCGGTTTCACCTCCGCCAAGGCCCTGTCCCGCCGCAATGACGAGCCTGAGCGGGCGTCGCGTCCGTTTGACAAGGACCGCGACGGGTTCGTGCTTTCCGAAGGCTCCGGTATCCTGATCTTAGAGGAACTGGAACACGCCAAGAAGCGGAACGCCCCGATCTACGCAGAGGTGCTGGGCTACGGAGCCACCGCGGATGCTTATCATATCACCCAGCCCCATCCGGAGGGCAAGGGCGGCGTGGCGGCCATGACGAACGCGGTCCGCGACGCCGGAATTGAGCCGGAGCAGGTTAACTACATCAATGCCCACGGCACCTCGACCCACTTCAACGATTTGATCGAAACCAGCGCCATTAAGCAGGTCTTCGGCGATCACGCACGCAAGATCAGCATCTCCTCTTCCAAGTCCATGATCGGCCACCTACTGGGGGCCTCCGGGGGGGTGGAGCTGGCGATTACCGCCCTGTCGATCCGCAAGGGGGTGGTCCATCAGACGCTCAACTACGAGACGCCGGATCCCGAATGCGATCTGGATTACGTACCGGGCGAGGCCCGGGAGCTTGCCATCGACGTCGCCCTGTCCAACTCCCTGGGCTTTGGCGGTCATAATTCCACGATCGTCTTGGGCCGCGTCCGATAATCTCCGCCGCCACACCTTGAAGCTCTAAAGAGCCTGATATTTAACTCCGATAATGATAATAGGTTAATATCCAGGACATTCGAGAGGGTTATTCGCCATCACCCCCGTTGCGCTCGACGCGATCGTGAGGGCTGAACGCAAGCGACGTGTGGTGGTACAAGGGCCGGATGGAGAAGGGGGTTCTCATCAAAGGCTTTCAGCGAGCTTTTGCGATTGCCGCATTGGGGGCGGTGTTGTTTGCGCCGGCGTGCGCCCGCGATTCGGCAGGCTTGAGAGCGGTTGGGTCCTGGGCGCTGCTCTATACGGGGGACGACCCGGCGCACTTCGCGCGGCTGGCCAACTTCGACCTGGCCGTGGTCGACCCGGACGCATTTCCGAAGATTTCCGATCTGAAAACCCATGACGTCGTTACACTGGCCTACCTGAGCGTGGGCGAGGCGGAGTCCTATCGCGCCTACTGGCCGCGAATTCAGGGCGCCGACTGGATCGTCCGGGAAAACCCGAACTGGAAAGAGAACTTCCTGGTTGACGTTCGCGCCCCGCAATGGCGAGCCCTGTTGCTCGACGAGATAATCCCGCCGATCCTGGCCAAAGGGTTCGACGGCCTGCTGCTGGATACCCTGGACACCGCGCCGGAATTGGAAGAGTCCGACCCGGTTCACTACGCCGGCGCGCGTGCTGCGATGATCGAGCTGGTCCGCGCCATCAAGACGCGCTACCCGAAGGCTTACATAGTGCCCAACAACGGCCTGGCCCTCCTGGAGGAAATGGCTCCACACATCGACGGGCTGATGGTGGAGGACCTGACCCATGGGTACAACTTCGAAACGAAAACATATGAGCCCGTACCTGCCGATTTAACACGCGAGAAATTAGGGGCTTTGCGGCGGGCACGGGCTCTTCAAGAATTCCCCGTCTTCCTGGTAGACTACGCGAAGCCGGGCGACACCGCGGCGATCGCAAGGACGCGACGGGTCGCGCAGGAGAACAACCTGGTGCCGTATGTAACAACCGTCGAGTTAGACCGGGTTTCGGGTCAGTTTGGGAGGACCACGGATGAGTAACGGTGGGCGGACGCTCCTGCTGGTCCTGTTGTTGCTGCTGACCGGTTCGGTCAGCCGGGCGGATGGGCCTGCGCCCACGCCGCTGGGCCGCCGGGTGCTGGCTCTCTACGCCGCGAGTGAATCGCCGAGCGTCGATCGAACGGTCATCCACCAGGCCGCCGAGACCCCGTTGAATCATTTGGGCTTGATCGTGGACTACCACGACGTGGAGTCCGGGCTGCCCACTGACGAACAGATGCGTGCCTATCGCGGGTTCCTCACATGGTTCCAGGACGCGCGGATGAAACACGCGGCCGATTACTGCCGCTGGTTCGCTCGCCAAATTCAGGCGGGCAAGAAGGCCGTGGTCCTGGGCGGGCTGGGCGCGTGGGAGGAGGCCGATGGCTCGGCCACGAAGCCGGAGCTTGTGGCGGACGCCTTGGCCGCGCTGGGCTTGCGCGACGGTGGGAACTGGACGGACAATCCGTTCGTGTTGGCGGTGCAGTCGAAGGACGCGGCGATGGTGGAGTTCGAACGCACGCTCCAACACGAGGTCAAAACCTATCGACAGATCGTTTCGACCGACCGGAAGAACAAGGTATACCTGACACTAACGCGCACCGATCGAAAAAACGCCGCCAGCCACGCGGTGGTTGTCACGCCGACAGGCGGATTCGCGTTGGACGGCTATGTGTTGTACCAAGACCCCAAGACCTTCGTGCGGCAATGGCGGATCGACCCGTTCGCCTTCTTCGAGGCGGCCTTCGGCCTGGCCGGCGAGCCGCGCATGGACGTGACCACGCTCAACGGCGCCCGCCTGATGTATTCGCACATCGACGGCGACGGCTTCCTCAACGTGTCGGAGATCGACACGAAGAAACTGAGCCCGGAACTGATCGACGAGCAGATCCTCGCGCGGTACGACCTGCCGTTCACCGTGTCGGTCATCACCGGCGAGGTTCACCCAAAGGCCCTGGGCAGCGCGCGCACCGTGTCGATCGCGCGCAAGATCCTGGCCCGGTCCAACGTGGAGGCGGCCAGCCATACGTTCAGCCATCCCTACGACTGGACGCAACGCAAGCCTGGCCTGACTCGGATTCCCGGCTATGCGGACACCTATAAGCTGGAAAAAGAGATCGCCGGATCAGTAGGCTACATCAACGAACACCTGCTCCCCGCGGGCAAGAAGGCCGCAGTCTACCAGTGGAGCGGTCACTGCAACCCGACACCCGAGGCCATCGCCGTGGTGGACGGGCTGGGACTGCTCAACATCAACGGCGGCGACTCCCGCTTCGACGCGGACTTTCCCTCGGTCGCCCACGTGGCGCCCCTGACCCGGCCAGGCAAACCGGTGCAGTTCTACGCCACCAATACCAACGAGAACCTGTACACCGGGGAGTGGACCGGTCCGTTCTTCGGTTTCAAGAACGTGATCTTTACGTTCAAGAACACAGGCTCGCCGCGACGCCTGCGACCGATCAATGTTTATTACCACTTCTACAGCGGCGAGAAGCAGGCGGCCCTGACGGCTCTGCACGAAGTCTACGGCTGGGTCCTGGCCCAAAACATCGCGCCGGTCTACACCAGCGATTATCTCAAGACCGCCGCCGGATTCCTCCGCTCGCGTATCGCCAAGCTGCCCGGCGGGGCCTGGGAGGTGCGCGACAACGGGGCCTGTCGCACGGCCCGCTTCGATGACACCACCGCGCATCTGGATCTGGAAAAATCGACCGGCGTCGTTGGCTATTCGCACCAGAAAGGTTCCCTGTACGTCCACCTGGACGCCGCCCAACGACACACGATCGCGCTGGCCGAGGCCGCTCCGACGCTACCCTACGTCGCGGGAGCGAATGGCTTCGTGCACAGCTTGGTTCGCAAGGGCGACGTCTTGACGTTGCAGGCGTCGACCTATCGGCCCTCACAAATCCAATTGGCGAACCTCAAGAAGAACCGTACGTACACGATCGAAGTTCGCAACGGCGACAAAATCACAAAATCGGCTATCTCTTCTTCAAGCGCAGGGACGTTGACGATCCCGCTACCGGCCGGTCCGGCGGTGGGGATCACGATCCGTTCCATAAAAGAAAAGGAAGTCAAAAGGTAGCCGGAATGGCCCGTAAGTGGTTTGGGATTTTCATATTTGTCCTCGCGATCTGCGTGGTGGGATACTTTATCCTGCCCGGCCATCACCAGCGCGGTCATCATTTCCTCAAAGATGGTGACTTCGATCGCGCGATCGAGGCCTACGAGCGCGCTCTGGAGGAGGGGCGCTCGGATGCGGACAGTGCGGACATCTTGCAGAAGCTGGCCGATCTGTACTTGTGGAAGAAGCGACCAGCCAAGGCGGCCGAATTGCTCGAGCGTCTGGTCCAGGTCCATCCGGACAACCCCGAGGCCCTGTCCACTCTGGCAAGCGCCTACCTGTGGACCAATCCTGACAACCCTCAGGATCCGTCCGACCGAAACAAACAACTTGCGATGGGCGTCTACGAGAAGATCGTCTCTCTCGCGCCCCAAGACATCGCGCATCTGCGGAAGATGACCGAACTGTACGAATGGAACGATCAAATGGGCAAGGCCACCGATACCTGGACGCGCTTGATCCCGCTGCTTCCCGCGGAGACGACGACCGAGCAGTGGATCGCCGCCTACGAGAAGCTGGCGACCTATGCCGATTGGTCCAAGAAACTTCCCCAAGCGATCGCCGCCTATGAAAAGCTTATCGAACTGAAGCCGGAGAACTACGCTTACTGGACCACGCTGGTGCAACGCCACCAGTGGAGTGAAGACATCGAAGGAGCCATTCGCGTGTACATGCGAATGCTTAATCGATTCAAGGGGCAAGAGCTCCCGGAGATCCTGGAAGGCTTGGGCCGGGCCTATGCCGCCACCTCCCAGGCGTCCGAAGCGATCCAGTATCTGGAGGAATACCTGGCGGTCCGGCCTGAGAACCGCGCAATTCGCGAGTTGGTCATCACTTTGTATACCGGTCAATCCCAACCTATCGAGGCCCTGGTCCATCGCGAGTATTTGGCGGCGAACTTTCCGGACGTGCCGAAATATACCGACGACCTGATTCAGGCGTACAAGGACACCTTCCAATACGACAAGCTCGCGGCGATCTACGAGCAGCAATTGGCCGCCGAGCCTCGGAATCATGCGCTGCGTGTCGCGTTGGCCACCGCCTACGTGGAGGCGGGGCGGACTGAAGACGCGGTTGCCCTGCTGCATCAGGTGACCGAAGCGGGTGCTGCGGACCCGGAGGTCTTGAAGCTCCTGGCCCGTTTGTACAGCGATACCCAGCGCTTCGGTGAAAGCCGTGAGGCGCTCTTGGCGCTGATCCGCGAAAAGCCCGAAGAGACCGACGCGCTGCGCAAGTTGGCCGCGCTATACGAAAAGAGCAAGAAGCTTGACGAAGCTGCTGAATCCCACGAAGCCATCCTGGTAAAAGATCCCGCCGACACCGGAACCCGCCGTACCCTGGTCGATATCTATACGACCCTGCGGCGCCCGGACCGGGCGATCGCCCATGCCCATGCTCTGCTCGAAGACAACCCAGATAACATGGATATCCTCGAACGATTGAGCAACCTGTACGACTGGACCGGCAATCTATCCGCCGCGGCGGAGACCTACGCCCACATCGTCACGCTCGAGCCCAACGACTCCTTCCGCCACGCGCGCCTGGCTGAGATGTACACGCGCCTGGGCCGCCACACCGACGCCGTCGGGCATCTGGCGCGCGCCGTCAAGTTCACGCCGCGCCGCCTGGGCTATCGCCAGGACTTGGCCGACGCCTACGCCCGCGCGGGCGACCGGGCCGGGCAGATCGCGGTCCTTGCCGACATTGCCAAGATCTTTCCGGACAAGACCGACTACCAGTTGGACTTGGCCGAGGCCTACACGGACAACCGACAGTTTAACGAGGCGGTTCAGATCTATCTGCAACTGCTAGAGACGGTGCAAACGGATCCCGACAAGGTAAAAGTCAACTTGATGCTGGCCAGCGTCTACGAGCGGAACAACCGTAGACTCCAAGCGCTGCAGATTCATCAAAGCCTTCTTTCGTTGGACCCGGACAACCCACAACTGCTTAACGCCATCGGCGGGCAGTACATGCGAATCGAGGACCGGGGAAACGCGCGGCGCTTTTTCCAGCAGGTTCTGGACCTGGAGCCGGACAATCTGGAGGCTACCAAACAGATGGCCACCATCGCCGCCTGGAACAACGATCTTGTTCGGGCGACCGCGCTGTACAAAAAATTCATCGCTCGCGGCGGCAAAGACTCCGAAGTCCACTTCCTTCTGGGCGAGTTGTACTACGATACCGAGCGACCGGCGTTGGGCTACGACCAGCACCAGCGCGCGCTCGACCGCATCGCGCAAACCCGCATGAACCTGTTGGCTCGCGGATCCATCGCCCGTATCCAGATGCGGCGTGGAAATTTGCTGGAGGCGATTGGCCAGCACGAAACGCTGGTGCGCGAATATCCGGACGACCGCGGCGTCCTGGAAGATTATCTCGAAACATTGGTCCTGGCCGAAGAATACGAGCGAGCTCGAACCCTCGGTGCGGTATTGACCGAGCGCTTTCCGAACAGCGGGAGGGGGCAGCGGCTTGTGGGCCGGATTGACCTGGAGACCGGTCGTTTTGCTCAAGCGGCGGTTCGTTTTACCGAACTGCTGGCTCAGCATCCGAACGATCCGGCCCTCAAGGTCGATCTGGCCCGCGCTTACATGGAGATCGGCCTTGGGCCCAAAGCGCTGCCGTTACTGCAACAGGCATTGGCCAGCGGCGTGGACACCATAAGCGACATCCGCGCCATTCGTGACAAATATGCCACGTCGCTCTCCACGTCCTTCTCCTATCTCAATGGCCCGCGAACCGAAGAACGATTCCGGCAGGACACCACCTTCCGCCACTGGCTGAACGAGGCAACGCGGTTCACCGCAACGACCCAGGTTACACGGCACAAGCAAAACGCACGGCCGCTCAACCGAAAGATCAATGATACGATCTTCGGAAAGTTTGTCCGACTCGATCATGACTTCCTCCAGCAGCTCCGCGGCTACGTGGGATTCGGCTCTGAAGCGGATGGCTCCCGAAACCAGAATTCCTATCTGGCTGGCGGGATCTTCACGCCTCTGCCGGAGACGCCGGTGGAGGTGTCCTATTCCGGCGGGCGCCTGGCAACCTCGCCGGTGGAGTTCTTGAACTTCGGCGGCGTGGAGGATCGCACGGCGGTCGACGTGACCAGTCGCGTGTCCGACCGCTGGCGGTTGGGCGTCGGGTTCTCCCACGCGGACTACGACGTGCGTGGCTCGGAAAACGTCATCAACGGGTCCGGCAACTTTGGGTATCAACGACAATGGTACGGGCAGGCCGAATACATCTGGTTGGACCGGGACGGGCATTACTTATCCACGGCCTACCGCTTTCAGCGCACGCGCTTCAAGCTATCTCGAGGCGACCTGGACACGCTGGTGCCGGTGCTGATCTCGGAGCGGTCGCACACGGGGCACCTTCGTTGGGAACACCAGCACTCACCCCAGTGCTTCCATGGGTTCAGCCTGTTCGGCGGATACGACCCGGTTCGTGTGGTCCCGGTCTACGGGGCCGAGGGCGAGTTCGAGCATCGCTTCACTGAGGACGTCAAGGGTGTCCTGCGCGCGCGGTACCTGACAGAAACCAGCCGGACCGGCGGCGGTGAAGAATATGAAGTGACAGTGGGTTTGGAAGTGAAATTTTAGGAGGAGTTCTATGTCCAAAATCCTGGGATGGTTCGCGATCCTCTGCGTGGTGGCGTCGGCTTCGGCGTGCGCCAGTTACACGCAGGAGAATTACATCCGTCAACCCGGATACGCCGCGAGTGGCCCAAGCGTCGCGGTGATGCCGTTTACCAACCTGACCAATTACCCGAACGCCGGTCAAATCGTGGCCGACGTAATGAGTTCGGTGCTGTACGAAGCCGGCTCGTTCGTGGTGATGTCCAAGGAGGAGCAGAAGACCCGCGCGGGCGACCTGCAGGCCCTCACCAGCGGTGTCAGCTCCGAGCACATGGCCCGAGAGATCGGGCAAAAGCTCGGCGTGAGCGCCGTGATCTTCGGCTCCGTCTCGGAGTACCGATACAAGCAGGGGCTTACCGAATCGCCTACCGTCGGGGTCAACCTGCGCATGGTCGACGTGAAGACCGGCGAGATCGTCTGGGCGGCGAGCCACACGCTCACGCGCGGGGTTTCGCTCAACGCGAATACCCAGCGGGTTTGCGAGAAGATGGCCAACACCTTCTTGAACGCCAAGGCGCCCGTGGAAACCGAAAGGGACTAACGTGAAGAAGTACGGATTCATCCTGGAAGTGCTCGTCGCACTGGTCGGCCTGGAGGCGATCAATCGATTTGCGCTCAAAGAACCGATTGCGCCGACCGGCTTCATCGGTTTGGAGCCGCATCCCTATTGGCTGATCGTGGTTCTGATCGCCGTTCGCTACGGTGTGGCGGCCGGGTTTTGGGGGGCGGCCCTGTGTGCGGCGGCCCTGATCGTCTGCCGGTACGAAGCATCCGATCCGAAGAATCTGGAGGTCTTTCGGTCGCCAGACAACTTCCTGACCAATTTCTGGGAGCCGTTGGCATTCATCGCCGTGGGTGCCGTGGTGGGGGAGATCCGGACGCGACAGGACCATCGCCTGCGTCACGCGCAGGAGCGTGCCGAGAGGGCCGAGGCCGAAGGGTCCGGATTGCGCGATGACCTGGACGCGGTGCAGCAGTCGAAAGAAGAGTTGCAACGCCGGATCGTCGGCCAGGTCCAGACGGTCTCTACGCTCTACGCGTCGGCCAAGCGGCTCGAATCGCTCAAGATCGATGAACTGCATCCCGCGATCCTGGATCTGCTGGCCCAGTACATGGGTGCGACCGCGTGTTCCATCTACACCTGCGAGGCGGGGCGCCTGATTCGCAAGGACTACCACTGCGCCAACGACGCGGACGCGCCGTCGTCCGAATACGGCCTGGAAGGCTCCGTCATGGGCCACGCCATCCAGCGCGGTTCCGCGGTGGCGGTGCCGGAACTGGTCACGGAGGCGGACTTCGACCGCTTTCAGGGCGATGCTCTGTTGGCGGCGCCGATCCGCGGACTGGATCTGGAAATCATCGGCGTGATCGCTGTTCATAAAATGACCTTCGGCGACTTCAATGCGTCGAACCGAAAGCTGTTCGATATGATCGCCGACTGGGGCAACACGGCCATTCAGAACGCCTTGTATTATCAGCAGGCGACGGACAAAAACATCCGGGACGACGAGCTGGGATTGTTCAATTACAACTACTTCCAGCAGCGGATCGAGGAGGAGTTTGCCGATTCCAAACGCCATGAGATCCCACTGTCGCTGATGATCGTCCACTTCAAGATCCACGAGGATTTTCCGCGAGACCGCTACGTGCGCTTTCTCCAATCGCTCAGCCTGTCCCTGGACCAGTCGCTGCGCAAGGTCGATCTGGTCACCAAATACCGCACCGAAGGCACGCTGGCGATCCTGGTGCGCACCAAGAAGACCCAGGACGTTACCATCCTGGCCGAGCGGCTCCAGAATGAGGTGGTCCAGCTTGCGGGCAAGGTCCAACTGCGGGCCGGCGACATCGACGTGACCATCGGCGTGGCGACCCTGGAGGAACACATGGCGAGCGTGGCGGACCTGGTCGGTCATGCGGAAACCGCCGCCGGTCTACGAGCCGAAGGAGGTTCAGCATAAAATGGTCGTGCTATCGATCCTTGCCATCCTGATCGAGTTCTGCGTCGTCCTGGGTGCAGCGGCGGTGTTTGGTCCGCTTCCGGTGGAACCGCCCGTCTACGTCCTGGCGCACGTGGTGGCCTGCGGGCTGTTCGCGGTGGGGCAGAGTGCGCTGGCGCCGCGCGAGGACCGTCGCGGTATGGCCACGCTGCTGTTTCTGTTTGCGCTGCCGCTACCCTTGCTGGGCATGTTCATGGCCGCGGTGATGGATTGGATGACGCACCGGACCGGCAAGCGGGGCGTCTTCGATGAGTTCAAGGATTACGTCAAAATGAACGCAGCTCGGTTCCACGGGGAGGCAGCGACGGGCGAGGCGATTCTGGCAGCGGACCGCTCGACTCAGCCGCTGGTGGACATTATTGCCGACGCAGACCCCCCCGCGCTGCGGGCCGCGATCGAGCGGCTGTCCCTGCACAACGATCCGCATACGATTCAGACGTTGCGCGGCTTCCTGTCTTCCGAAGAAGACGCGGTACGGCTACAGGCCTCGGCGAGTTTGTCGCGCATCGAGGCCCGGTTGAATGACGCGGTGTTTCACGCGAAGGAGCGGGCCGATCTTGACCCCACCGCGACGCGACGGATCGAGTTGGCCGAGTCTTACCGGCGACTTTGCCAAAGCGGTTTGCTCGACGACATGACGCGCCGTCACTACCTGCAGCGAGCGTGCGAACAATACGAGGCTGTCTTGGAAACCAATGGCCAATATCTGGAGGCGGTGACCGGCTACGCGCAGATCTTGATCGAACGGGGCAACGAAGACCGGGCGGTCGAAGTTCTGGAGCCCGCGGTGGAGCAGCGACCCGACGACGCGCCGTTACGCCGGCTGCTGTGCCACGCCTACTTCGGCCTGGGTCGGTACCGGGAGATTCGAGATACGTTGACGGTCCGCGCCGATCTGGCGCCCGCCGAATCTGAGTTCGGCCAACTCGTCGCCCTGTGGGCCCCACAGGAGGAAGCATCATGACCGACGTCTGCCTGATCCTCGAGGGCATTTACCTGCACGTTCGCGGCGGCGTCTCGGTGTGGGTCGATAGCTTGATCCGCGCTCTGCCGGATCTATCGTTCTCCATCCTGCACATTTCGCCGTCGGAAGACCGTGGTAAGCGCTACGTCTCTCAGATGCCGGACAACGTGGTCGAGGTACAAGAGGTCTTTCCCTTCGATTACGAAACCACGCCTCGCGGCAGCCGATCCAGGCGACAGACCGCGCAGGCTTGGGCTGAGATCGAACAGATCTATCGCAAGATCATTCGGAACGAACCGACCGATTACGGGCGCCTGATCGATTTGATCAGCGGGCCCGACCGGGTCCTGTCCACCCACGATTTGTCCTTCTCCGAAGAAGCCTGGGATCTGGTGAACCGCATCTATCAAGACGTTGCGCCGGACTACTCCTTTATCGATTTTTTCTGGACCTGGCGCTTCACCCACATGCCGCTGATGAAGCTGGTGGACCTGGACCTGCCGGCTGCCCGCGTCTACCACGCCGTGGCCACCGGCTACGCTGGACTGTTGGGTGCCATCGCGAAACAACACGGTGCCGAGCGGTTTCTCCTGACCGAGCACGGGATCTATACACGGGAACGGAGCTTGGAGATCAGCCAGGCGGACTGGATCCACACGCCGGAGGCGCACCAGCCGGTCGTTGCCCGCCACCAGGGGCTGTTCAAGACCTGGTGGGAGCGTATGTTTGGCGTCTTTGCCGCCATCGCCTATCAGCAGGCCGACCGGATCGTCACCTTGTTCGAAGGCAACCGGATGCACCAGCTCGGCGCGGGGGCGGACCCGAACAGGACATTGATTATCCCCAACGGGATTCCCATCGATCGGTTCGACCAGCCGCGCTCCGAACCGGAACGTACGAAACAAATCGGTTTCATGGGTCGCGTGGTCCCGATCAAAGACATCATGACCTTCATTCGCGCCGCGAAGATCGTATCGGACCGCATCCCGGAAGCTTGTTTCCTGATTATGGGCGGAACGGACGAAGATCCCGATTATGTGGCCAAGTGCCGGCAGTTGGTGGAGGTTCTGGGTTTGGAAGACCGGCTCACTTTTACCGGCGTGATTGACGCTACCGAATATTATCCGAAGCTCGACGCGGTGGTCCTGACCAGCCTGTCGGAAGGACAGCCTCTGTCGATCCTGGAGGCCATGACCGCCGGCGTTCCGGTGGTCGCCACCCGAGTGGGGGCTTGCGAAGAGTTACTCACGGGCCGGACCGCCGAGGACCGCGCCCTGGGCGACAGCGGCGTAGTCACCAACGTCTCGACCCCGGCGGATACCGCGGATGGAATTCTTCGGATTCTGTCGGATGAAAAACTCTGGCACCGGATGTCCGAGGCGGGCAAGAAGCGGACGGCGGCGTATTACCGACTGGAGACTGTGACCGAGCAGTACCGGCAGTTGTATCAACCACAGATGCAGGAGGCGTAGGCATGGCCGGCATCGGCTATCGACTCAAGGCATTGGTCAAGGAAGACACCTTCACGAACCTGGCGCGTGGGTATCTGTACTCTGCGGTCATTTCTTCAGGACCGTGGTTGTTTACGGTCCTGTGCCTCTGGCTGCTCAGCGTTTTGACCAGCAGCAAAGCGACTTTTGTGGAAGTCGAGAAGTTTCGGATCACCGTGATCTATGTTTTCGCCTTCTCCCTGGTCGTAACCGGCTTCCTGCACATGGTTGTCTCCCGGTACTTGTCCGACGCTCTGTTTGCGGACGATACGACCAAGCTGACGCCCGCGTTCATCACGGCTCTGGCGACCACCGCCGCGGTCCAGTTCGTGATCGCTGTTGGGTTTCTCTTCGGCGTGGAGGCGTTCAGCGATATCCGGTTCGGCTTTTCTTTGGAATACCGATGGATGGCCACGACCCTGTACGTTGCGGTGTCGTGCATCTGGATCGCCATGATCTTCTTGGGCGCCGCGCGGGATTATAACAGCATCTTTCTGGCGTTCCTGCTGGGCACGGGGCTGAGTTTCGGCGGCGGCTGGGGCCTGTGGCAGTTGTGGGGGTTGGAGGGCCTGCTCACCGGATTTACCGCGGGTCAGTTGTTGATCCTGGCTCTGCTGGTGGCGCGGACGCTCAGCGAATTCGAGGGCCGTGTGACGTTTGACCGCACGCTGTTGCGCTACTTCAACGTCTTTCCGACGCTCACGCTGGTGGGGTTCTTCTACAATCTGGGGATCTGGGTCGACAAGTTCTTCTTCATGTTCGGTCCGACCGGCACCGAGGTGGCGCCGTTGTTCTACGCCAACTCGAGCTATACGACGCCATTATTCCTGGCTTATCTCACGATCGTGCCCACGTTGTCGCTGTTCGTCATCCGCGTGGAGACCTCGTTTCACGACACTTATCGAAAATACTACGGCACGATCGTGGCCAAGGCTCCGTTCCGGGAGATTGACCGGGCACGCGTGGCCATGGAGGAGAACCTGCGATTGTCCGCGGTTCGGATCCTGAAGCTGCAGGGCACGATCTCGCTATTGGCGATTGTGTTCGCCGAGCCGATCGCCGACGTGGTCGGAATGCATAGCGCCTATCTGCCGATCTTCCGGGTGGCCGTGCTCGCCTCGCTGCTCCAGGCGATGCTGCTGGTGCTCGTCATCATGCTTCTGTATCTGGATCAGCGAACGAAAGTGCTCTGGTTGTCGGGGCTGTTCTTTGCTTCCAACGCTCTGTTCACAGCGATCAGCCTGCGGATGAGCTACGCGTATCACGGCTACGGCTACGCGGTGGCCTGTCTGGTCTCCGTCCTGGTGGGGTATTTGCTGCTCGACAAGGCGGTGCGCAAGCTCAACTTCTACACCTTCATGAACCAACCGGTCAAATAGGAGGCTTCATAAGCGTCTGCGCGACTGCACGCTGGGAGACGGCCTCCATGCCAAAGGCATCCAGCCGGTTGGCACACGCAACGCAATAAGGGTCTCCCAGGGAAACATAGACGACAGTCCGACCGGTTCCTTCGAGTTCTCCGATCACTCGGTTTAAATCCACCACAAAACGATCCTTGGCCTCGTGCCGCTGCGTGTCGGGCGCCGCGAACAGGAGGACTGTGTCCGCGTCTTGCACCGCAGCGCGAACAGCCTCTGGCCATTGATCGCCCGCTTCCTCCCAGGCAAAGCAAAATCTTCCGCGCCAGCCGAGCCCCATGAGCTCTTGCAGCGCCGGGATGCTATCGGGCATGGGTGTTCCCGGTGGCATCCAGACCGCCACGGTCCGCTCGTCGGCTGAGATCGGTAGGATGTCTGCGCGTACCTGCACGCGGATCGAAGCGGCGGCGATTGCCTGAATCTGCGCATCGTTCCTGCGTACTTGTCCCGGGAGCGTGGAGAGATCGACGGCTGTCTCGTCTAACAACCGTGCCTTTTCTTTCAGGCGTAGGACGCGGCTGACCGCCTCGTTGAGCCGCGCCTCCGTCAGGCGCCCGTCTTCGAGCGCACGCTCAACCGCTTGGCAGGCCGCCGCCTCGTCGCCTGGAAACAGGGCGATGTCGCAGCCGGCGATCAGAGCCTCCGTGGCGGCGGCCGGGGCGGGCATCCGGTCGACGATCCCTCGCATGGTCAACGCGTCGGTAAGGACCACGCCGTCGAAGCCGAGTTCTTCGCGCAGCAGTCCGGTCACGATCGGCCTGGACAGGGTGGCCGGTAGTCCGGACGGATCCAGCGCGGGAAAGGCGATGTGCGCGGTCATGACGCAGTCCACCCCGGCCGCGAACGCGCGGACGAAGGGAGCGAGCTCAAGAGCGTGAAGTTCTTCAACGGATTTGTGAATCGTGGGCAGCGCGTAGTGGCTGTCGATGCGCGTGTCCCCGTGGCCGGGGAAATGTTTGGCGGTGGCCAGTCCACCAGCGGCATGGACGCCGTCGATGTACGCGTTGGCCATGGCTACCACCGGCTCGATGGTTTCGCCATAGCTCCGGGTGCCGATGATGGGGTTGGCGGAGTTGTTGTTCACATCGACGACCGGTCCGAAGACGCAATGAATGCCCATAGCTCGGCACTCCCGGGCGGTAATCTCGCCGGCGAGGCGGGCATTTTCAATGGCCCGGGTCTCAGCGATGGCCCGTGCCGCGGGTAGAGACGTGGCGCCGAGGAAGCTTTGGCCGGGGCCGAACTCCACGTCGGCGGCAAACAGGACGGGTTCGGTGGCCATGTCCTGGATCACGTTGCACATCTGCGAGGTGTCCAACACGCCGGCTCGGTAGGGGACAAACAGACGAATGCTCAATTCTTCCACGAGGAAGGCCAGGCGGTCGCGGAACACGCCGGCGTCCGGGACGAGCCCGGCGTAGATACGGGGCATCAGGACGTGACCGATGCGCTGTTTGAGGCTCATCCCATCGGGCCGGAGCATGGGCGGTCTCCACAGGTGGAAAAAGTTTTGAATCAGCGACGGGGCGGTTGTATCATATCCCACGAACCGGTTCAACTCGGGGGGTACCGCGATGGCTTTTGAAATTACCAGTTCCGCGTTCAACAATCAGGACTCGATTCCTGCGAGGTACACCGCCGACGGTGCGGATCTCTCGCCGCCCTTGCGCTGGACCGATCCACCGGAAGGAACACAAAGCTTTGCGCTGATCTGCGACGACCCGGACGCGCCCACCCCCGACGCCTGGGTTCACTGGGTCGTGTACGACATCCCGCCGGAGATCCACGAGTTGTCCCAGGGGATCAAGACGGAAGAGGTGCTGGACAACGGCGCGAAACACGGTAGCAACAGTTGGCGGCGCTACGGCTACGGCGGCCCGGCCCCGCCGTCGGGGACGCACAGGTATTATTTCAAACTGTACGCGCTGGACACGATGCTGAATCTGGAGCCGGGGGCGACCAAGGACCAACTGTTAGAGGCGATGCGCGGCCATACGCTGGCCGAGGCACAGATGATGGGCACCTATCACCGTTAGCGGGCCGTTATCAATATAAATGGAGGGCATTTCGTGGGGAAAATAGCGATACTGGTCTATGGTATTGTCTGCTACGCATCTTTTCTGGTGACGATCTTGTACGCGATCGGTTTTGTGGGCAACTTCGTCGTGCCCAAGTCGATCGACTCCGGCACGGCGGGCGCCGCACTCCCGGCGATCGCGATCAACGTCTTTTTGCTGCTCCTGTTCGCGATCCAGCACACGATTATGGCCCGGCCGCGGTTCAAGAAATGGTGGACCCAGCGCATCCCGAAGTCGATCGAGCGCAGCACGTTTGTCCTCTTCGCCAGTCTTCTGTTGCTGCTGTTGTTCTGGCAGTGGCGCCCGATGCCGTCGGCCATTTGGAGCTTTGACTCCGGCCCGGTACATTGGATCCTTACAGCGATTTGTTTCACGGGCTGGGCGCTCGTTTTTTATTCCAGTTTCTTGATCGACCATTTCGACTTGTTCGGTCTGCGCCAGGTTTATTTGCACTGGACCGACAAGCCCTATACGCAAAAGCGATTTTCCACCCCGACCCTGTACCGGTTCGTTCGAAACCCGCTGATGCTGGGATTCTTGATCGCATTCTGGTCCGCGCCGGTCATGACGCAAGGCCGCTTGTTGTTCGCAGCGGTTTCCACGGCGTACATTTTCTTCGGCGTGCGGCTGGAGGAGCGGGATCTGGCCAATGCTCTGGGCGATCCTTACCGCCACTACCATCGGAAAACTTCCATGATCATCCCTATGCCGCCTCGAGAAGCGACCTCCGACAAGAAAGCGGAATCGGTTGGATGAAGGATTCTAGTTTTCGATCTGTTCGCGGAATTTCTTGAAAAGATAACGTGAATCTTGCGGACCGGGGGACGATTCTGGGTGGTACTGGACGGAGAAGGCCGGTAGTTGTTTGTGTCGCAGGCCTTCGACGGTGTCGTCGTTAAGGTTGATGTGCGTGATTTCTACTTCGCTGTCGTCCAGAGTGGCTGCGTCGACACAGAAACCGTGGTTCTGAGACGTGATCTCTACGCGGCCGGTCTCCAGGTTCTTCACCGGATGATTGGCGCCGCGATGACCGAACTTCAGCTTTGGCACGCGCCCGCCGAAGGCGAGGGCGAGGATCTGGTGGCCCAGGCAGATGCCGAAGATCGGCAGCTCGCCGAGCAACTTGCTAACGGTCTCGATCCCATAGGTGACCGGCTCCGGGTCGCCCGGCCCATTGGATAAAAAGACGCCCCGCGCGTCGCTGCCGAGGATCTCCTCCGCGGCGGTGTCGGCCGGGTAGACGGTCGGCTCGAACCCTTCGTGCACCAGGCAACGCAGGATGTTGCGCTTGATTCCGAAGTCGATCACGGCGATCTTGATCTTTGGCCCGGGCTCCGGCTCCTCGCTCTGCGCGAAGGGGGAGACGAAGCCTTCGGTCCAGGGGTAGGGCTTCTTGCACGTCACGGCGGAGGCTAGATCCAGGCCGGTCATCTGGGGGACGTCGGACATTTTTTTCAGAAGCAGCTGCTCGTCCAGGCAGGTCGTGGAAATGATTCCCCGCATCGCTCCGCGCGTTCGAAGGTGTCTCGTGAGCGCTCGGCTGTCTACGCCGCTGATGCCGACGATTCGATGCCGCTCCAAGTAGGCGTGCAGTGACCCGGTCGAGCGGAAATTGCTGTCGATGCCGCTGGCCTCCCGCACGACGAAGCCGGCGACGTGGGGACCTTCGGACTCTTCGTCTTCTTCGGTCACGCCGTAGTTGCCAATCAACGGGTAGGTCATGGTGACCAATTGCCCTTTGTAGGACGGATCGGTCAGGATCTCCTGGTAGCCGGTCATCGCTGTATTGAAGACAGCCTCACCAAAGGTCTCTCCCGCGTACCCGAGCGATCGACCGAGAAAACTCCGGCCGTCTTCCAGAACCAGGATCGCTTCGTCCGTCATGAAAACTCCTCAAACGGGACAACCTCAACGCCGCCCACGACTTCGTTCTTGCAATTCGTAATGACTACCGGATCGTACCGGGACACGTGTTCCTTATCCACCTCGCCGACTCCGCCCAGATGCTTCGCGACGTGGACGACGAACTGGCAATGATGGTATTGCTTTTCGCCGTCGTCCAGTTTCATGGCGAACCCCGTGTTCTTTCCCACCAGGCCGAATGCGTAATAGGCCTCCGCCCCGCCCTTGGCAAAGATCCGCCCGCCGCCTGCGCGCATCAGGGCTGTGCAGAATCCTTTCTCGCCGGAGACCATCTGCGGGTGCTCCAGGCAGGCGGTCAGGATCTTGCGTGCCGCGTCGCGCAGGTCGTGTTGTTCGATCGCCACCGGGGTGGACATTTGTGCAAAGGTCCGCGCCACGCCGGCCAAGGGAAGTCGAAACGCCGGTGCCGCGCAACCGTCCACACCGCAGCCGATATGATCGGCGCTGCAGCCGCTCAGTTCGCTCAGAACCTTGAGGATTCGCTGTTGCACCGGGTGTTCCAGGTCCAGGTAGTTCTCCAGGGGCGCTCCCATGGCCTTGGCCGCGGTCAGCATCCCGGCGTGCTTGCCGGAGCAATTGTGATGGATCGGGGTGAGTGTTTCGCCCGCAAGCGCCAACTCGATCTGCCGGTCCCGGTTCTCCAGTGGGTGGGTCCCGCACTGCAGCGCGGACTCCGGAACGTCAGCTTTGGACAGGATCGAGCCGACGGCGTCCACGTGTTGTGGCTCCGCCCAGTGGGAGCCGCAGATTACCGCCAACTCCCGCGGCGTAATTCCGAATTGCTCGACGGCGCCCGAAAGGACGCAGGCCATCGCCTGGATCGACTTGAGCGACGAGCGTGGGTAGATGCTGCGTTCGTGGTTGCCCGCGGCGCGCACGATCTGACCGTCGATGAATAGGACGAACGTTCCCCGGTGTACGTTCTCGACGGCGTTGTTGCGGTAGGTGGTCAGTAGTATTGGATTGTCCAATGGCGTTCTTTCTCTAATTATCGTTTTCGCCTTCTCGCTCGATGTCTTGTTCGGGTCGGTCGGATCGGAGCGGTGGAGAAAGCCTGCTCGACCTCTTCGCGGGAGATTCGCTTTACGCCTCCGGTCTTAAGTCCGCGCACGGTTAATCCACCGATCCGATCCCGCTTGAGGGTCAGCACCGGGTGGCCCAGGCGCGCGAACAGGCGGCGAATCTCACGGTTGCGGCCTTCCTTCAGGTGGATCAACACCCGCGTCCACTCCCGGCCTCGCCGCTGGAGCGTCACGCTGTGGGGTTTGAACTTTCCGTCGGAGAAGTGCATGCCTTTTCGAACCGAACTCAGCGCTTCATCGGTCATCCTGCCGCGGGCCTTCGCGAGATAGACCTTAGAGATCTTATAGCGAGGGTGTGCAATCCGGTTGGCCAGGGCCCCGTCATTGGTCACCAGGATGATCCCTTCGGTTTCTTCGTCTAGGCGGCCGACGGTATAGACCCGCTGTGGACAGCGGGCAATCAAGTCCACGACGCGGGGCCGGTCAAATTCATCGTGGTTCGTGCACAAATATCCGCGCGGCTTGTTGACGACAAAATAAACGTGGCGCTGGATCTTCAACGACTTTCCGTCCACGCGAATCTCGTCGCTGTCCGGAGAGACACTGGTCCCCAGCCGGGTGACGGTGGAGCCGTTGACCTGTACGCGCGCGTCGGTGATAATCTGTTCGCAGCTGCGTCGGGAGCCGAGTCCGGCGGCGGCCAAAACTTTTTGGAGTCGTTCGGTGTGCGTGTTCATCGCGGGCAGGATCCGATCATCTTCAGCGGTGTGTCGGCTTGAATCGAGTATTCCCCCAATGCGGCGGGGAGCAATACGGTGGTTCCGCGGGTCAGCGCAACTGAGCCACCGGTGCTCTGGAGGGTTCCGCTTCCCGCCACGATCAGGAGCAGCTCGAAGCGCTCCGGCGACACCGTCGCTTGCGCGCGCTCGGTTATGTCCCAGCTCTGGATGGCGAACGCGTCGCATTCCACCAGGGTTCGCCGGCCGGAGGCATCCATCGTCGCGGTGGGAGACGCGGTGTTGGGTCCTGGGTCGGAAAAGTCCGCTACGTTCATGGCGTCCTGCACGTGCAGTTGCCGCGGTTGGCCGTCGAGTCCCATGCGGTTCCAGTCGAATACGCGGTAGGTGGTGTCGGAACTTTGCTGGATCTCCGCAAGCAGGATACCCGCGCCGATGGCGTGGATCATCCCCGCGGGGATGAAGATGACGTCGCCGGCGTGGACTTCAAAGCGGTTGAGGCAGTTCTCTAATTCACCCGCTTCCAACCGTCGCGCGAATTCTTCCCGCGTAGTACCCGGCTTCACGCCGCGGATCAGAGTGGCTCCGGGTTCCGCGTCGAGGATGCACCAGGCCTCGGTCTTGGGCTCGGCGTCGTGGACTGCGGCGTACGCGGCGTCCGGGTGGACCTGGACGGAGAGGACCTTCTTGGCGTCGATGAACTTGACCAACAGGGGGAAGATGTCCCCGTGATTGTCGAAAACGGCTGTGCCGACCAGGTCTTCTTTCAGCGTTGACACCACTTCGGGAAGCGCCATGCCCTCCAGCGGACCTTGATCGATGACGGAGATACCCGCTGGGTTGGAAGAGACCTCCCAGGATTCGCCGATCGGCACCTCCGACGGCAACCGCTTGTCCAACACGGTCTCCAGTTTGCGTCCGCCCCAGACGACCTCTTTGAAGACCGGCCGGAAGGTCAGCGGGTAGATCTGTGATTCCATCTCCATGCTCCTGTCCAAAACCGTTTCATTCTAGCCGATTTCGGGCCTTCCTCAAAGCTTATTTCCTTGGTGATTCAAGCCGTAGAATGCGATACGATAGAGACTGCATTGTGCGGCATCGTGAGTAGGCAAGTGATGAAGAACACGGAAACTAACCAAGTAGAAGCAATAGACAAGCCGGAGACATCGAACCCACGGGCAAAAGTCTACGCCGCGGGGAGCTACCGGGTCTACTTCCTTTCCCTGGCTCTGTCCGCCGTTAGCATGGGGGTGGTGATCCTTTGGCTCTCGCCGTGGGTTGCGGATATGACACGCGGTGCGACAATCCATTCCTATCTTCAGTTGGCGTTGTATGTTGTTCTGTTGCATGTTTTTCTGACGCTGATCGGATGGCCCTTGTCTTTTTATACTGGGTACGTGCGCGAGCATCGCTATCAGTTGTCTAACCAGACCGTCGCGGGATGGCTGTGGGAGAGCGGCAAGGCGTTTGCGCTCTCCGGGGTTTTCATCATACTCTCCGCGGCGGCTTTGTACTGGACGCTGGGGGCCTTTTCGGGGTTGTGGTGGTTGGTCCTCGTAGCGATCTGGCAGTTCTTCTCGCTGGTACTGGCGCGGCTGGCACCGATCCTGATCCTGCCTTTGTTTTACAAGACGGCCCCATTGGAGAATGGCGCCTTGAGCGAGCGCCTGGGGCGCCTGGCGCAAGAGGCTGGACTGCGCATTTCGGGCTTGTTTACGATCAACTTGAGCAAGAACACCAAGAAACTCAACGCGGCCCTGACCGGCCTGGGTCGTTCCCGCCGGGTTCTGTTGGGCGATACGCTGCTGGAGAAGATGAACGAGGACGAAATTACCGTCGTATTCGCCCACGAAGTAGGCCACCATGCGCGAAGACACATTCCACGCCTGATCGTGGTGCAGTCGGTCGCCTCCATCGCGGCGTTATTTCTGTGCAGCCTCGCGGTGGGGGGCTTGTGTGCGGCGCTGGAAATCGAATCCATCGCAAGCCTGGAGACGCTCCCGGTGGTGGCACTGGTCCTGGGCGCCATGGGCGTTCTCACGCGTCCATTCTTCTTAGCCTACAGCCGCCGGCTGGAAGTGGAGAGCGACAGGTATGCCTTGGAGAAGACCGGCCTGTCCGGTGCGTTCGTCAGTTGCATGAAGAAATTGGCCAGTGAAAACCTCGCGGACGAATCACCCTCGCGCCTGGCGGAGTGGTTCTTTTATTCTCATCCCCCGATCGCCAAGCGGATCGCCTTGGCGAAATAACCGATACAAGGAAACGAACTCGATGAAGATCGTAATCGCCCCAGACACATTCAAAGAGGCCCTTTCGGCCAAACAGGCCTCCGAAGCCATCGCCGCGGGTGTCCGCGAGGCCTGCCCGGACGCCCAAATCGTTACGGTTCCCATGGCCGACGGCGGCGAAGGGACGATGGAACGCCTCGTGGAGGCGGGCAAAGGTGGCTATAAGTTGACCACCGTCAGCGGCCCGTTGGGCGGGAGCGTCTTGGCTCGATACGGCCTGATCGACAACAAGAAGACCGTGGTTATTGAAATGGCTCAGGCTTCCGGTCTGCATCTGGTTCTGCCGGACCAGCGCAATCCCATGCGGACTTCGACCAAGGGGACCGGCGAGCTCATCCACGACGCCTTGGACCAGAACCCAGAGAAGATCATCCTTTGCGTGGGTGGTTCGTCCACGGTGGATGGCGGGTGCGGCATGGCCGCCGCACTGGGCGTGAGTCTGTTGGATTTTGAAAACGAAACGGCCGGATTGTGCGGAGCGGAGGTGGGCAAGGTTATCCAAATCGACCTGGACGGGCTGGACCCGCGGTTAAAGAAGGCGGAAGTGATTGTCGCCACCGACGTGACCAACCCGCTATTGGGCGAACAGGGCGCCGCCCGGGTCTACGGTCCGCAGAAAGGAGCTACGCCCGAGCAAGTGGAAGACCTGGAGGAGAACCTGGAACTGTTGGCTGGTTTGTTGGAGATGGCCTGTGGTAAGCCGCTTCGAGACCTGCCCGGCGCCGGCGCGGCGGGGGGGCTGGCCATGGGTGCGGTTGGGTTTCTGGGGGGCCGAATCGAAAGCGGCTTCGACCGGGTCGCCCAAGCAGTTGGCCTGGAGGATGCCATCCGCGGAGCCGCCCTGGTCATCACGGGCGAAGGCATCCTCGACCGCCAATCACTCCAGGGCAAGGTCGTCTCCGGCGTGGGCAAGATCGCCAAGGATCTTGGCGTCCATGCGGTGGCCTTCGCCGGCCGGATCGAGTTGGACAGCGAAGGGCTGTCCGAATGCGGCATCGAAGACATAGTTCAGGTCACACCCGCCGACGCATCCGCTGCCGAGGCCCTCGCCGCGTGCGCGGACAATCTGACCCGATCCGCCAGGGAATGGGTCGCAAAGTGGAAAAACTGACAAAAGAGCTTGACAATAATTTATAAAGCGGTATCTTATAGGCACGCACATCACATGACGCGGGGTGGAGCAGTCTGGTAGCTCGTCGGGCTCATAACCCGGAGGTCGCAGGTTCGAATCCTGTCCCCGCTACCAATTCTAAGTAGTGCCGACCACGTGAGTTACGTGAACCTTCCTTCGCGGAAGAGCGGCTGTAACCTGAAATAAAAAACGTATACATGTATACGTTTCAGGAACAGGAGGCCGCAAAATGCCGCGAAACGCTCCACCAAAATACCGAAAACAGAAACGCACTACCGGTGACCTCGCTTTCGTCGAGAAAGAAGGTCGTAGGTTCTATCTGGGCTACTACGGGTCCGCAGATAGCCGTGAGCGCTACCAGCGGTTCGTGGCTGAATGGGCGACCTGCCACGACCAACCGCCAGCAGATCCACACGAAATTACTGTTTTGGAACTTTGCGCTAGATTCTGGAAACACGTGAACGACTACTACCGAAAGCCAGACGGAACGCCTACGGAAGAGGTAGGGAAC
Organism: Planctomycetota bacterium; assembly: GCA_029260815.1. Lineage (GTDB taxonomy): Bacteria > Planctomycetota > B129-G9 > JAJDCN01 > JAJDCN01 > JAJDCN01. The sequence continues at coordinate 4,528 of JAJDCN010000181.1, read as the reverse complement.
ATGAGGCTGGCTCTACGTCCTGTGAAATCTCTATATGGCGGAATTCGGGCGCTAGACTTTGGTCCTCGCGCGCTCAAGGCCGTCAGACAAAGCATGATTGAGGCTGGTGGGTCTCGGAAGTACATCAACAAGCACGTAAACCGAATCAAGCTCATGTTTAAGTGGGCAGTCGCGGAGGAACTTATTCCGCCATCGGTTTATCAGGGCCTCCAGGCCGTTTCTGGGCTTGCCATTGGACGTACAGCAGCACGCGAGACCGATCCTGTAGAACCTGTGCCAGACTCGCACGTTGAGGCGGTGAAGCCGTTCGTATCGCCGCAGGTTTGGGCCATGATCCAGGTGCAGAGGTTGTCTGGCATGAGACCGGGAGAGGTGGTTACCATGCGTGCTTGCGACATCAAGGTGGTGAACGCGGTCAAAGATAAGCAGGTGGAAATATGGATTTATAGCCCAGCACGTCATAAAACACAGCACCACGGGCACAGCAGAGCCGTTTTTCTTGGCCCCAAGGCGCAAGCCATCTTGCGGCCACTACTAAAAGACAATCTAACGGCGAACTTGTTTAGTCCAGCCGAAGCTGAGACGCAGAGGCGGGCCCACATGCACGCCGACCGGAATACTCCTTTATCCTGCGGGAACAAGCCGGGGACGAACGTGAAGTGTAACCCCAAACGCCGGCCCCGAGACCATTACGATAGAGACAGCTATCGAAGAGCAATCGTCAGGGCGTGTGAACAAGCGGATATTCCGAGATGGTCACCGCATCGCCTTCGCCACAGCGCCGGTACTTTTATACGAGAAGAACATGGGCTTGAGGCCGCGCAACTGATCCTCGGCCATAAACATGCCGACGTTACTCAGGTTTACGCGCAAACAAATATCTCCAGAGCAATGGAAGTAATCGCCCAGGTTGGATAATTCAACGGCCTTACCTTCGATATGGCTTGGCGTGGCTTGTATTGAGAAGGTGCTTACCAATATCCAAACCTTCTACGGTGACGTTGGCTAGGAGCCGGCCGAAATTGTCGCGCTTTCGCCTTGCCGCGAAGTCGAGAACGACAATCTTTCCCTGTACTAGCCGCTCCAATTCAGCCTTGGCCTCCAGGGCTCCAACCTGTTTTTTCCGGATTTCGGGCGTATCAATGCCTAGGATACGTACCCTGGTCGGGTCTCCATCATAGAAGATTTCAAAGGTGTCGCCGTCCACGACGCGGAGCACCTCGTACTCCACGACGTGGATCTCCCTGCACGCACAGCCTGAGACGATCAGCAGCACGGCGAACAGAACGGGAGTAATACGTGCGACTTTCATATCCAAAGCATAGCACATAGGTGGGACAGATTGCCCCTGGGCCAGGCTCCCCGAAAAAATTCTAACCCTTGAGAAAAAAATGCTCCCTGGGGCTACGGTCTGGAGGGGAGGCCCGCCTAGAGATAGAGACCACCCCTCCCCCCTTATGTATTGGGATTACCGCCAGAATCCCGCTCCCGCTGAGCCTCGACCTCCGCCTCCAGCTCCTCGCGGGTCTTCGGATAGATCTCATCCAAGTCGATCGGCCCCGGCCCGAACGCCCGGATAATCGCCGGCAGCCTCCGAATGAACTGCTCCACCAACCTCGCCACCAAAGCCGCCGACGCCGCTGACATCGTCATCCCTCGCCCTCCAACACACCAACCGCCTCCGCCAACCCAACCAAGCTCTCCGCCGCCCGAGCCACTCGCACCGCCAGCTCCTCCGACGGCTCCAGCCCCACAACCAGCACATCATGATACGCCTTCTGCGCCGCGAAGTACCGATCGTACAGCCCCCGAGCCTCCGCCAGCTCCTCCGCCGTCACGTCGCCGTCCAAATACCCCGCATACACCGCCTGATACGCACCCTCCGCCGTCTGCTTCACCACAGCACCCACCGGCACCCAAGGCGTCTGACACCCCGCCAGCGCCACGCACAGCAGAGCCGCAACCAACCCCAACCTCACCGCTTCGCCGCCTGAGTCGCCCGATACCCCAGCGCCGCGAACACCACCACCACCAACCCCGCAACCTTGTTCCACACGCTATCCGCCGGAAAGACCCCGCTCGCCGGAATCGCTCCCGCCAACGCCGTCACCGCCGCAATATAAGTCTCCGGCTGACCCCACCGACTCGCCTGCTCACCCATCACACACCTCCGAAAAAAAATAATCAATCCGACTTCGAACCCCGCGCAATCAACATATCAATCTTCACCTCCAACTCCCGAACATCCTCCCGCAACGCCGCCAACTGCACCGCCTCCACCGCACTCCGACTCTCCTGATAACGGCTCACATGACGCTCCTCATTCACACGATGCTCCGTATTCCGATCCACATCCGCCCGAAGCTCCGTATACGCCGTCACCACACTCAACAACGTCACACCAATCCACGCCGCCACCGGCCAAAACTGCTTCGCGAAAGAAACCACAGAACCACCCATCCAAAACACCCTCCACTACGCAGCCGTCACCACCGTCCCACGATCGAAAATCAACGTCCCACCCAAGTAAAGAATATCCGCGTCAATCACAATATTGTTCGCACCATTCTCCAAATTCAACACGCTCCCCGCAAACATCTGAATCCGATTCGTAATCGTACACCCCGGACTCCCACTCGCATCAAACGTCCCCCCAATCAACGTCAACGTCGTCACCGTCCCACCCCCCGTATGCTTCACAATCCCATCCCGAATCACCAACGTCGTAATATCCGCATCCTCCGCATTCGTAATCGTCCCCGCATGAACCTGCAACGTCGTAATATTGTTATTCGTATTCACAATCTTCCCACCGCCACACGTCACCGTCGCCAACGTCGCACCATCCTCAATCGTCACCACCGCATCACCCGGAGCCGAATCCACAAAACCCGTCGACAAATTCGGCACATCCCCACTCGCCAAAATCGTCACGTTCCCCCCAAACACCGTCAAATCCGTAATCTCCTGCGCCAACGCACTATCCAAACTCAAAATATCCGAACCCGACCCCGTCCCAAACACATACGCCTTATCAATATTCGACGCACCCGCCTCAATCCAAGCCTCACCAGGACCCGAAAAACGAAACGTCGGATCCGTCCCGTTCGACACACTAATCACCAAATGACTCCCCGTCGCACCAATCGTACCCGTATAATCCTCCGTCACCGTAAAACTATGCAGATCCACACCCCCCTGCGCCATCCCGCCCGTACAATCCTCAACAGACGTCCCGTTGAAAATCACATCATCCCCATTCGCCGGCAACGTATCCCCCGTCCAATTCGACGCCGTGCTATACGAATTATTCGTCCCCAACCCCGTCCCCGCACCCCACACACGCTCCGCCATCACACACCCCTAAAAACGTACGTAAACCGGCTTCACCGCCGTATCCAAAACCAAGTTATGAACCCAATCCATCAACAACAACACCTCGTAACACTCGTTCATCCCCAACACCCAATCCGTCCCCAACCGACGACCCGACTGACCCTCCCCATTCAACGGATGCCCCAACGGCTCAAGCTTCCCCGTCACATCAAACACCATCTCCGCCAAAAAATACTCCCCATCCACCAGCGGATCCGCCGTCTCATCCTTCAACCACTCAAACTGCGACAAACTATCCGTCTTCTCATGCACCTCCGAAACAGCCCACGGACCCCCAACCCCAAGCGCACCCAACACCTCCACCCGATCCCCAGCCGACGGCACCGCAGAAATATCCGCCAAACCCGTCGCACCATTCACCGCCTCAAGCGCATCCCGCCGCTCCGTCCACGCCAACGCCAAATCCTCGTAATGAGCCGCATTCACCCGATCCCCCGCCACAATCGGCCAACTCTCAGTCCAACCCGGCACCCCGCAACCTCCAAAAACCATCCACCACAATCCGCCCGACGATTCCGGCTCCTCAAACAACCAAAATCGTAGAGGCAACCCCGTAGGGAGCCACAAAAGTGGCTCACGCAGGGGGCGGCAGAGCCCCGCAATCGTCATTCAACAGTAGGGGCATCCGAAATTACTCCTCAAACAACCAAAATCAACGAGCCCTTCCGCGGCACATTACCACGCCAATCACCACGCCACCTTCGCGGTTAATGGGAGCACAGCCTCTGTGCTAGCCCCAGATCGCGTACGGCGCAATCGCCAACGTCCAAACCCCGTTATCATCCTGCACCGCAAACGTCACCTCACCATTCGTCAAAATCCCCGCATTCCCCCGCGCCTCAAACGCCGTACCCGTCGCACCCGGCCCCCAAACCCACAACTTCACCTGATAAAACGTATCCGGACTCTCACTCTGCACCTCCACCACCCGCACCCCAGAAACCACCGGATCCGAAGAACCCGGCGGAATATTCGCCCGACCAATCGTCACCCCCTGCGGCGTACTATGCACGTGAATCCCATGCCCCCCCCGAATATGCTCCAACCGCTCCATCCGCCGCACCAACTCATTCCAATCCGCCGCAGGCAACCCGTCACCAGCCGACTTAATCAACGAACGACCCATCTAAAT
>JAJDCN010000019.1 GCA_029260815.1 Planctomycetota bacterium | reverse complement strand
GGTTACCTACAGCTTGATGCTGGTTGTCGGCTTAATCGCGATTGCCCTGTACCCGGCGTGGACGAGCCTCGTCACAAACAAGCCGGGCTTCGAAGACAGTTGGCCTCTATTTACCTTGCTCATGGCTGGCATTGTTTTGAGCGCCGGCTACATTCCATTTGGGAACATCCTTCTGCAGGCGGGGCGGCCCGCGCGGCACACGAGTATGATCGGACTGCTGGTTCTTTTCAATATCCTCGCAAACATGGTTTGCATTCAGCTTTGGGGCGCTGCCGGAGCGGCGCTAGCAACCGGTTTATCTTTCGTTGCGTCTGTGTTCTTGCTCCGGTTCATGACGAAAACAACGATCGGGATCTCTTTGTAGAGCTTTTCCTTGCAATACAACTAAGGGATTGACATCCGCGCCGAATGACGGATAATTTCTTTTGCATTAGGGCAATTTCTATCTCCATTCAGGGATCAAAAAGAGCATGTGCGGCATCTTTGGAATCGTCGCGACTGAAAGTTCCGGCTTTTCTACGCAATCATTGAAGACCACAGCGGACCACCTGTTCAAGCTCTCCGAGTCACGGGGCAAGGAAGCCGCGGGATTGGCGCTCCGCGCGAACGATGCGATTCATGTATTCCGACAGCCGACCTCCGCCTCTGCAATGCTCCGAACCAGGAAGTACAACGCCCTTTTTGAAAACACCTTTGGCCACAACGGCGCCCCGATCAAGGAGCCGGTGGCTATGCTAGGACATTCCCGCCTGGCGACCAACGGCCTGCAGGGAATCAACGAGAACAATCAACCCGTCATTGCCGACGGACTGGTGGGGGTCCACAACGGAATCATCGTAAACGATGATGAACTTTGGGCTCGATACCCAGACTTAGAACGGCACTACCAGGTCGATACCGAGATTCTGTTGTGCTTGATTCGAATGTTCTATCGCAACCAAGGTTCGCTCGCGACAGCTGTCGCCTCGACCTTCGCCGCCATCGAGGGCGCGGCTTCGGTCGCTCTGTTTCTTAACGACACCAACCGATTGATTCTAGCTACAAATACCGGATCGCTGTACCTGTGTGCCAATCGAGCGGGAACCATTCGACTCTTTGCTTCCGAGCAATACATACTGAGCCGCCTGACCGAGCAAGACTATTTGAAATCGCTCCTGGGCGATTCTACGATTACGCGAGTCGTTGCAGGTACGGGACAATTGGTGGACCTTCAGAAACTGACAGCAGAACCCTTTATGCTCAGCGGGCAGAAAGAGACGCCTTCTCAAAAAATAGAGCCGACGATCGTTCCCACCGTCCAGATCGTGGACCGGTCTGCCAGCGATGATGGAAAGAGTGCTCCATTCCAACGCTGCTCCCGCTGCGTATTGCCGGAAACCATGCCATTTATAGAATTCGACGCAGAAGGAGTATGCAACTATTGTTGCAACTACAAAAAAACTAACGTGTACGGCCACGAGGCTTTAGAAAGATTGGTGGCGCCGCATCGGAATGACTCCGGCGAGCCCGATTGCCTGGTGGGTTTCAGTGGCGGCAGAGACAGCACCTACGGCTTGCATTACATCAAGAATGTGCTCAAGATGAACCCCATCGCCTTTACGTACGATTGGGGAATGGTTACCGATCTGGCTCGGCGCAACGCGGCTCGGATCTGCGGGAAGCTGGGCATTGAACACATTATTGTTTCCGCGGATATCAAGCAGAAGCGACGATACATCCGCAAGAACATTGAGGCCTGGCTCAAACATCCGGACCTGGGCATGGTCCCGCTGTTCATGGCCGGAGACAAACAGTTTTACTATTACGCACGCCAATTACAGAAACAAACCGGCGTCCCGCTTGTCTTCTTCTGTGCAGGTAATGAATTAGAAAAGACCGAGTTCAAGACCGGCTTCTGCGGTATTTCCGGGGGTTCGCCCAAGGGCTTGCTCACCACTCTACCGCTTGCCAATAAATTCAAGCTTGTTTCCTATTACTTACGGCAATACGCGCGGAATCCCTCGTATCTCAACGCGTCGTTACGAGATACTATCTTTGCATACTATTGCTCCTACGTCCTTCCAGATGATTATGTCTACCTCTATCATTACATCCAATGGGATGAAGAGGAAATCATGACCAGTCTGCGCAACGAATACGACTGGGAGATTGCCAGCGACACCAAAGCCACATGGCGAATCGGTGACGGAACAGCTTCCTTTTACAACTATATCTACTTTACGATCGCCGGGTTTACAGAACACGATACTTTTCGTAGTAACCAAATTCGCGAAGGCCTGATCACCCGCGAGCAAGCCTTGAAACTGATTCGAGAAGAAAACCAGCCACGCTACGAAACCATCCGAGAATACACCCATCTGGTGGGAATTGATTTTGACGATGCCATGTACATAATTAACGCCGTGCCCAAACTCTACAAGACGCATGATCTGACATGAGGTCTCGCATTCTTTTCTTGCCCGCTCTGCTCCTCGTCCTGATCGCGTTCTGGAGTCTACGGCAGCAAATTGGCACGACCCGCTGGGAGGAGGAGCACCCCAATTGGATCTGGTGGGCGCTTGCCGGATGCTCGATTCTGTTCGTACTTGCCTACAAAATCCCAAAAGCGTGGAGCTCCGCAACAAACATCTTGTTTCCTGTCGCATTGCTTCTGTGTATCGGCTTGAATTTGACATCTTTCAGCTCGCTGAATCGCCGGAGCACGTGGCCTCTTCTTCGACACAACGATGATAGCTTGCTTCATCAGGCGCAGAAAAGCCCGCAGCCTCTGGCACGAACAACGTTTGCCCTGTACTACTTCATCCACGACCACCTTAAAGGAAAAACGATTGTCTCTTATACTACAGACATCCTCGAACCTTCTTACCTGCATCGTGTCAGTCGTATCGGTGATTTTGTCATCGACACAAATTACCGACACACGCTTACGGCCTCTCAGAGCGAAGATTTACTGACACAGCCTCACACGATTCTGCGACACGACGGTCGGGACGAGTGCGTGTTTGTCCTGCACGAGGATCGCTGCTCGAACGACAGAACCTTTTACGTGATGCGTGGGCGCTCAAGATATTATGTGGTCCCCGCTCACATCGTTGAAGAATGGGCTCGGGAATAATGCTGGAGCAACCCCTCTTTTTCACCATGTTGCATGCTCTGGGAACCCTCCTGGGGCATCTATTCAAGAACAACGTGCGCACATCAATTGTATATTTGATCGGCTTCCCGCTCGGTCTTTTGATATGGGTCTTGCTCGCTCTGCTCACATTATGCCTTGGGATCCCGTACACCGCTCCGGTCATGGCAGTACTCTTGGTTTTAACGGCATCGGCACTCGTGTTTTTCAATACGCGGTTCTCGCTCTTTAACAGGCATGACCTTCGTCCGTTCCTCACCTTTACCTGTGGCTTTGCTCTACTCTCGATTGCGGCATGCTCGCTGAACTACACTGTCTTATCCTACGATTCTTACAAGCTTCTGGAAGTTGGTCGAGCGATCGGGTACGACGGCTATTTCCACCCGGACACCCAAGCGAAACTGGCTTCCTGGGGAATTTTTCTGCCGATGGTTCAGTCTGCCAGCATCTTTCTCGGCCTTGATTACCTTTACGGACTCCAACCTGTTCTTTTTGTCTGCTTGCTGGCCTCTCTATTTTGCCTCGCTACAAAAGCCCTGCATATCATGAAGGCTCCTTCGCTGGTGCGGCGCGTGTATCCTGCCCTGGCTGTACTGGCTCTGATGAGTACATACTTCATTGTCTTCCAGGGCTTTTACATTCACAATAGTATGCCGTCCGCGGTTTATCTTTTTCTGTTCTGCTCCACCGTTTGGATTGCACGCACCCAGAATCAACCCAGGCTGCTTGCGCTTGGGATGCTTTTTCTGGCCGCGTTTACCCTCCAACGCATGGAGGGACCCTTGTTCGCTCTGATCTTCCTTGTTTTGGTCATGACCGATAGGCAGTTGTCCTACAGGCACAAGGTCCTATGTCTCTTGCCCTATGCAGGGCTTGTCTTTCTATGGTACAGCAAGCTGTACTTCATGATCGGATCAGGCTCGGATATTCTCGATAGAGAGAAAATTACGAAGCTCCTGAGCCCATTGGGGGCCTTTACGTTTGTGATCGTTTTTTCCCGTGCTCGCTGGATCGCTCGGCTGGTGGGGGCCCTGCCTTGGGTCATGCTCTATGTCATTGCTGGCAAGCTACTCATCGTTGCACTCGACAGGCCCGACCATATGGCCGCCAGTCTCAGCGCACTAGTACAAAACATCTTGAAAAGCGGGAATTGGGGTGTCACGTGGGTTGTGTTGTTCGTTTTATTCACGCTGGCTCATCACAAGGTCAAACTTCCGCACGGAAAAGTGTTTTTCATTGGCATTCCTTCCTTTCTCATGTTCCTTTTCGTTTTGAGCTCAGAACGTATACCCTATCGCGTCGGATGGGGCGACTCGGCAAATCGGATTCTGACCCATATCTTACCCGTGTTGCTTTTCTATGTACTCCTCAGGCTTGGGCAGGGTCAGTCACAAACCGAAGCCCACGCGGCAGAACCCGCTTCACGCAGAGTGCTCTTTATGGAAATCAGTGTGGCATGTCTAATCCTCTTCGGGATCATGTTGTTTCCACCACCGACAAAGGACATGGCCAAGGATGCCGTCGTCCTTTCAGACGGCTTGCCTGTATTCTGCGCCCCTGATGCGGAAGGGCCTCATGATTTTAATGTGGCCTTGAGAGGAAGAGCGGATAGCCACTATGTGGCCGCGGCCGAGCCCGGACCGGCAACAATTACCTTGGATCTTACAGACCTAATCACTGCGGACACTTTAGAAATGGTGCAGTACGATCCCAACGAAAGCTTTACAAGCTACGCTTGGCACACGTCTGTCGACAAAGTCAATTGGACTGAGGTCTATGACACAAACAGTCGTGCCTTCCTGAAGTTCACCATTCCATCCAACGACGCCACGCAATACCCGACAACGCGATATACGCTGTCCCACAAGGAACCCTTCCGATATCTGCGCCTAACTTTTCGCTCCGCCAAGGGCCAAAACCGCTTACTCCTGCGCAAAATCAGCGTGTACAAGATGGAAGAGTCGAGCACGGAGAAAACAGTTTCTTCGATCTCTCTAAACAACAGCACGTGGGCCGTCCTACCGCCACTGGAGAAAATTGAAAAAAGCAAGACCGGCAATCCCGTTCTCACCAAAAACTCCGACAGCTTGACTGTCGAGATCGCAGACACAAAAGCTCCAGACAGCCTTTGGTCAACGTTTGTTCGCATACCGCTCTCCTTAGACCCGAAAAAAGCCTATACGGTAAGCTTTCGACCTGAAGGTGGACGATATAATTTGTCACTGTTGACGAAAGGACAGACCTTTTTACGTACGGCAAAGGGCTCTTTGATTTTCGATCGAGATATTTATTTGTCTATTCCTCACGGTGAATCTAACGTCACTCTCATGCTTTATCATCCAAAAAAAGCCGCAGGCCGGACCGTTTACCGAGACATTCGCATCCTTATGACAGACCTTGCGAAGAACTTGGACGACAACAGCCAACCGCCACTGGGCCCGTGGTCAGACCTTGTTCCATATATGAAAACCCATCTGTTAGACCCTGCCATCCACCTGCAGAGTACGAATGCCACGCCTCATTACAAGGAGATTGTCGAACACTTTACAACCGCCGTTCGCGACATCAAGCGCCTTATCGCTTCGGAAAAGACCTTCCCACAGGAGAGCCTTCGTGACTATCTTCACCGCGATTTCGCTCAGGCGAAAGCTCTCTTCGATCAGGTGACCCCCGCCAATGATAAGGATCTCGTAGCCGCGGTCTATGCATGCACATTGGCTCATTTCCTCGTCGATTACACGCGGTTAGGCAATACCGAGGTGGAAAAAATCCTTATTGCCGGCAATGGCTCCTGCTTGCAGCAAGGTCTTGCGGCAGATTACATCGCGGGTATAATTACCGGACAATCTTATACGTATCACTCATTCGACAACATTCAGCTCGGCCACGCGGTGTCCGTCGGTCCTCGGTGTATACTTGACGTCACAAATAACCTTGTTATCTTTTGTGACATGGAGACGTGGAACAACAGCCCCGACTATCAGCGAGCCAAGATTCTCTTGAACCAGACCTACTATGGCGTTTGCAGAGCGTTTAACCGCGAATTGGACGCGGTTTCCTACGATTTGTTCAAGAGTGAGGGGAACGTGGACAACTACCTTCGAACTTATGAAGAGACCCTTCAGATCTTGCCAACTGCAAGCCTTAGACCCTGAGAAGATATAGCATGACAAATGCCCCAGCGATTGAGATTACTGACCTCGGCAAGATGTACAAGCTCTATCGATGGGCTCCGGACCGTGTCATCGATGCCTTTGGGCTGAACCGCCTGATGTTCTGGCGCAAGACATACTATCAGGCTTTTTGGGCGGTCCGCGGCCTGGACTTGTCCGTGCGCCGAGGCGAGCGACTCGGCATTATTGGCAGGAACGGTGCGGGAAAGAGTACCTTGCTCAAGATCATCGCCGGAAACGTGTCTCCGAGCGAAGGTTCCGTCAAAGTGAATGGCCGGATCCAAGCCTTGCTTGAATTGGGCACGGGCTTTCACCCGGAATTCACCGGTAGACAAAACATCCGGGCCTCTTTGGCTTACCAGGGGTTCTCGCCGGCTCAAATCCGTGAGAAGGAAGAAGAGATTATCGACTTTGCAGAGCTCGAATCCTTTATCGAACAACCGATCAAAACCTATTCCGCGGGCATGCACGCCCGACTTGCGTTTTCGACTGCCACGAGCATTGAGCCTGACATCCTGATCATTGATGAAGTCCTGGGTGCGGGTGATGCTTATTTCGCCGGCAAGTGCCTGGAGCGCATGCGCAAGCTGACGGAGAAATGGGGTGCTACCGTATTATTCGTCAGTCACGATCTGGGGAGCGTACAGCGCCTTTGCGAGCGTGTCGTCTGGATCGACCGCGGCCAAGTGCTGAAAGACGGCTCACCGGTCGAAGTCACCAAGGCATATTACGCCTCTATTCTGGAGCAGGAAAATCTGCGCCTGCGAGCTCGCAACGCGCGCATCGCTCGCGGGCAAGCCAAAAGCCTGGTAGAGCGCGAGACCGCAGAGCATGTGAAAGAGGTCTTGATTCGTCTTGTCGTCGATGGCTCCGAGCCTCCAAAACAACGGCACCCGGTAAAACGCATCGAACTGAGAGACAAAGATGGTTTTCTTGCAGCCGTCGAACCCGGCACCCCAATGGACAATGACACCGCGCACGCCGCATACATTTTGGCGGACAAAGCTTTCGCTCTCTGGGGAGATCCAGTTCTCCTGTCCGGCCAGCGGGTGCGTTGTTTTGAAAACACAGGCGGGCGATACGGGCATGCTCCATGTGCTTTTGCCGTCCCCGTGCATTTGTGGGAAACCGGCGCCTTTACTTTGGCGATTGAACACGCTGTAGAGCCGGGCGACAACGTCGCAGTAGAGATCTTCGATGGTCAGGCATATCTGCGCATGGGCTTGTTGACTTCCAGCTCTGGAGAATGGCGCGTGGAGCAATGGCCCTTGCCACATAGCGCGCTCGCGAAAAGCGACCTTATTGAGGCTTCCGATCCAAAAGATCACGAGACGACAAACCCCAGTCCCATTGTGCAGAGCCAGAAAGATGGAGACCGCTTCTATACCGAGTACGCTGAATTTGTCTCCATTAAAGTTCGCGGCTCGACTGGTGACAACCAAGTGTTCTTTATACCGGGAGAACCCATTACCCTGGCTGTTGAGGTAGATATTCTGGCGCCAATCCCACAGTGCGGATTTGTCTTAACACTTTACACATTGACAAACGTGGTGATCGGAAATTTTTTCTGGCCGATCCCGGAAGGGCTCGAGCCCGGTCGGCGAGCTTGGGAGGTCATAATCGAAAATCCGAATTTGCGCCAGAATGAATACCTTGTCAGTTGTGGCCTGATTCAAGAGCACTCCACCATCTCTAACGAAACAACTGTTTTCTTCTGCCGCTGGAATCGCGCCCTCTCATTCCGGATTGAGGAGGAGGTCGTAGGCTCCTTTCCTATCGGCCTCGTCCGTTTGCAGTCCAACCCTCCAGATGGTTCGCCCCTCGAAGTGCACAGACAAGAAATAATTTGATCGGAACTTCCGGTTTTGACAAAATAAGTTCTTATGACTTTGGCTTTCAGGAAACATGAAATGAACCCCCTTCCCCTGGACAGTCCAGAGGCATTTCGAGACCTTCTACGGGACGCCTTGGGACAGGGTCCCGAGGTCGATCCACCACTTTATCCCCTTGAAATCAGCCAGATTACTCTACACGACGGCGTTATGCTGCGTGAGTTTCGGTATCGGAATGGATTCGGGGAAGAAGTGTTTTTCACAATCGCCGAACCGCCGGTGCGACGATGGCCGCATCCTGTGCTTGCCATTCATCAGACCAATGAGTTCGGTCGACGCGAGGTCTTTGGTCTTGAAGGAGATCCTCAGCTGGAGTATGGCCTGGCGCTTGCGCGCCGAGGGCATCGAGTGGTCGCACCAGACCTTTTTCTTACTGGCGATCGCGAGCCCAACCGGAAATGGGACGTCGGCCCCTTTTATAGTAAATACCCGGACTGGAGTATGGCCGGAAAGATGTTGCGTGATCTGGACGACCTCATCGTCCTGCTACGCCGAGACTTCAGCGAATCCAAACCTTTGTACTGCATCGGACACTCCATCGGCGGCGTGGTCGGCTATTTTCTTGCGGCGCTTCGGAATGATATCGCACGCCTCGTTAGCAACGCAGCGTACTATGAAACCGCCAAGCATAACGACCCCTGGCAGGCTCAGATTTATACAACACGGTTCTTGAACAACACGATCCGCCCTATGTGCATCGCCAAGCATACCGACCTGCTCCTTTCACTAGCCTCGGTTTCCACCGACGTCCTGCTCCTATGCTACCGGGATGACACGATTCTCCACGCGCCGTTGCCCACGCCTGAAGAAATACAGCGGATGAAGACGTTCTCGAGTCGCACCCATATTGCAATACTTGATGGAAACCACGAATTCCCCCCGGATGTCCGGAAATCCAGCTATAATTTCCTGGAAACAGGCTTGTTCAAGCTTCAGGGCATGCTTACACAATGAAGCGTCCACGCGCCTCTATGCTCACTTTTTCTATGTGTTGTCCGGAGCCAGACACTCAAAGCATGTGGGGACTTTCTTCTTAGATTACCGAGCTGCTATGCATGAAAGTATTTTTAAAATTCAATCGTTTGCGATTTTCGGGATTTATCACACGTGGCACGGAGCCGCCCTGATTCGTCACGTCCTCGCAGCGGGCTTACGACCGAAATTCGCTCTGATTTCAGCCGCCACCGAAGATCAACTTGCAAAGTCCAAGAAGTATTGGACGCATCCCGAGTGGTGGCGAGAGGTCAAGGCCGTCAGCCGACTCGCTAAGATCTTTAAGAGATCCAAGACAGATGGAACCGTAGAGTATTTATATCGAAGCGCGGGCATTCCGTATCTTTTCGTTCCCGGCTTTGCCAGTGACGTCACCTACGGCCTCTTGGAACAGGGAGCGGCGGATGCAATGCTTTTAGCGGAAGGACCGATCCTCAAAGGGCGGATTTTCAACCTGTTCCCCAAAGGAATCATTAATCTGCATGCCGCGCCGCTACCCGCATACCGGGGAAATCGAGCAGCACATTGGGCTCTTTATCACGATGAGCCATTATGTGTCTCTGCGCACTTGGTCGATGAGGGGGTCGATTCCGGCTCGCTGCTCGGACAACGTCCGCTTCCGGTTGATCCCGGCGACGCGCTCGAGAACATCGATCGTCGTGGCCTTGAAACGTGCGGCCAACTCGCAGCCGAGATTCTGAGACAGGCTTTAGCTGAAGGCGTTCCGGTCACACCGCAAGCGCCATGGCAAGGGCGCACATTCAAAGGAAAGATGCCACAGGACATTTACGAAGAGCTTGTCCTGCGGCTCAAAAAACGGGAATACACGCACTATGCGTAGCCAAGCGACGCCATTGTCAATCGAGATGCCTACGGCACAATCACTTGCTGCCGAGGAACATGTGTGGCGGATTCTTGCAGCCCACTGGGGGCAGGAGATACGCTTCGCCTACCCAATGCGAGACTCCGGTGAATATCGCGTGTCGACGCAGAACGACGAAGCGCGCTGGGTTGTGATTCCCTTCCGCTCGACGATCGCGACACCTCATGCAAAAACGGCCAATCCCGGCGAGTCGCGGAGACAAGTTTTGGGCTCTGATGTCATCGCCCAAGTACTCAGCTTGTTGGAGCTTCACGAGGAATTTCAAACGCCCAATCGAGATCAGTATGGCCTCGTGGAAGGCCAGCGGAGCGCGCGCGACACATCCGGCCAGCTGTCTAAACCGATCGTAGAGAATACAGCGGCCCAGATTGCCCAAGCTCTTGGTCTTCCTGACCCACCCCGTTTTTTGGACAACAAAACGTGGGCGTTGGCCGTAAGCTGCGACATCGACGTTCTGGAGAGCAACCATCTTCCATCCGTTTTGGATTTTCTGGCCAATCGCGGCGTCGAGCAACCCACCTTTTTCCTCTGCGCAACGGGCACAGAGGAGAAAACGATCCGCGATCCATCCTACGACCTAGCCAATCCAGCGATTCAAACGCTTTTGAAGCCTTTGAAGGCGTCCGATGTGGAGATTGGCTTACACGGAAGCTACATCGCGCA
This sequence comes from Planctomycetota bacterium, assembly GCA_029260815.1. Classification (GTDB taxonomy): domain Bacteria; phylum Planctomycetota; class B129-G9; order JAJDCN01; family JAJDCN01; genus JAJDCN01. The sequence continues at coordinate 16,311 of JAJDCN010000019.1, read as the reverse complement.
CGACCGGCTCGATCTTCTGCGGGAACAGAAGCAACGGCTTGAGTCGTGGTGGGAGCGTTCTGTCTCAGGCCACCGAGCACATTTTTACCGATTCGCGTATCCCCGCTCCTGGGCATGGCAGTATCGAGCAGGCTTTGCCTACGACGCTTCGCTCGGGTATCCGGATCTGCCTGGATTTCGAAACGGGTGTGCCTCCCCCACTCGTTTTTTTGATCCGGAAGCGGGGGCGGTTCCCTTTGCGATTTTTCCCACTGGGCTTCTGGATCAACATTTCTTTTGGCCGGAGGTCTGGGATATCTCACACTTCGAGAATTATATTGAGACGCTGCTGAGCCACGTGGCGCGTGTCCATGGTGTCTTGACAATCGACTGGCACACGTATACGTTGCATTCTTCTGGGCACCCAGGCTGGTGGGACCGATTGGATTATATCCTTCGGCGGGGAAGAGAGGAGGGGGCGTTTCTTGCAGGAATCGGCACCGTCCAGGACTCCCTCAGCAGGCGATGGGATCCGGCTTTTGCAACAGAAAAAAGCGATTCGGCAGAGCAACAGATCCATCATGAGCAGTAATAACTACTTTGAACAGAAAACGTTTTGGGGCAATACGCCGGAAGCCTACCAGGTGCAAGTGCGCGCGGACATCCTCGACTTGCTACCACCCGACGCCAAGAGCATTTTGGACGTTGGATGCGGAGACGGATTCGTACTTAGTGCTCTGCCGAACACCTGCCGCGTGGTCGGTTTAGACACCAGCAGCGAGGCCCTCTCTCATGTAACACGTGGAGCCCTTATTGGATCAATCACGCAGATGCCCTTTCCGGACAACGCATTTGACCTTGTAATGACGAATGACGTAATCGAACACCTTGCGGAGGAGGAGTATCAAGCATCTTTAAGAGAAATCGCACGCGTGTCTGCAAAATACATTCTCGTCACGGTGCCACATAACGAGCAATTGCAGGCCAATTACGCAAAATGCGCCACCTGCGGTAAAGTCTACCACATCAACCATCATCACAGGGCCTTTGATTTGCAGGCCCTGAGCAAAATATTTTCTACGGAATATAAACCTATCGAGCTCCGGTTTTCCGGTGGCGTAACAAATCCACCGGCCGATCCAACCGTAGCGATTCAGCACGCCTTGGGGATCTATCGACAATGGGAGGGGGCCGTCTGCCCTGCCTGCGGCTCCAAGGAGCAGATGGAACCCCAAGTCGACCCACTGACTCTCCAGACTCTGAACGCGCAGCGCAGCCTGTACTGGGCACATCGACTGAGGAGCCATACCGACTGGAGCAATCGCTCCGAGATCATCGGATTGTACGCCCGGGAGAACCGTCGCTCCACCAAGCCTCCTCCAGCCAAATCGGAGGTTCTGGAGAGCATCCACAGTATCGATTTTTCAAATCCTCACCAGAGAGCCACGCCCGATTTCACGCCGGGATCGTCCTGGGCCATGTACACCTTGCCCCAAGAAGCGGAGCAAAGTGGGCGGGGCATCCAAAGAACCGAAGGCGCTCCACGTGAAGTGGTCATTCAGACTCGCCTTCCCGTAAAAGCCGAAATCGGCGATCGTATTCGCGTTCATGTTTCCGGTCCTGGAGACGGCGGCAGCGTACGCCTGTATTCCGTGGATGGTATCTCCGGGATCGATCGCCAGTTGTTTGCGGCAACCGTCGTTAATACGAATCAGCATTTTGAATATGTTCTCAACGACACGTGGTGGCCCGATCGCTTTGGCCTGGCTCTGCAGATCCACCTGACCGGCAAGACACTCCTTCATCGCGTTCATTACGATCCAAAGGACCCCTCGGGCACCACGCGACCGTTCGTCCTTTTAAGACCGGGACATAACACCCTGCGATTGCCCAACCAAAACCCCGTTCTCTCCTGGGGTTTGTATGCCGAGCATATGGGAATGCACCCAACGCCTAGCCCTCTGAAGAGCCTTGAGGAGAATCTGTCCGAGACCAACCGTCTCTTAACGCTGCCAGAGGCAATCACTCTCACTTTTTCCACTTTAACCCAAGAATTAAAAAACATTCGCAAGCTGGTAGATGAAAAAACCGGGGTCCGGTCTGGAATGAATGAGGTGATTCGCGGCCTCCAGCGACGCATCTTCGGCCTTCCAGTACACGTTTCTGAGCCGTTCTTTCATACACCGTGGAAACCGTTGGACACCGACGCTCTGCGAAACGGTCACGCCCAACGCGTACTCGTTCTTTCTCACATGTTTCCGCACCCGGATCAGCCCGCCTCGGGCACTTTTATTCACGAACAGGTCCAGGCCCTGCGCGAACACATGGGCCTGGACGCGCGGGTTCTCAGCGGGCGACCGTTTCGAATCGGTTGGATCAAAAACCCTATTTCTCTTGCAAAACTCAATCGATGTTATGAACAACTCCACGAAAAAGCACAATGGTGGAATTTAAATGGCGTACCCGTCAAGTATTTACCCTATCGCGTGTTTCGTCCTTTCTGGTCTCATGGCTGGACGTACCGGGCGTCGATCCAGCGCAATATCGAAGCTCTCTACGAATCATTTCCTTTTGAATTAATTCACGCACACACGGGTTATCTAGACGGCTCGGCCGGATTGGCCTTGGCCAAGCGCTTCAATGTCCCGCTCGTGATTACAGAGCATACAGGTCCCTTTTCTATTCTAACGAAGAACTTGATCGTACGGCGCTCGACGATTCGCGCTCTGAATAGGGCCGATCGGTTGATTGCCGTTTCTCAGGCGCAGGGAGAGGCGGTATCCCACCACCTGCATTCCCATCAGGCCCAACAGATCAAGGTGATCCCCAATGGTGTCAATGTTGGCCTTTTTCGGCCGTCAGAAAATTTGATTCGCGACCCGAGGGCCCCACGAATTTTATTTGTAGGTTATTTTGTCCCTATCAAAAACCTGCCGTTGTTGCTTGAAGCTTTTTCCCTCGTCCTCCGTGAAATCCCCGGCGCCACGCTTCAATTGGTCGGCGGTGGCGAAATGCAGCAACAACAGTCCAGCCTTTTCAAACGCGTGGAAGCGCTGGGACTGGATACGAAAGTACGCATCCGTGGTTACCAAGCCCGGGAGGCCATTGCACAAATTATCCGAGAGGAGTGTGACATCCTCGTTCTATGCAGCCACTCAGAGACCTTCGGCTGCGTGCTCACCGAAGCGATGGCTTGCGGCCACCCGGTGATCGCCACCTCGTGCGGCGGCCCTCAAGACATCGTCAATCACCCGACGCTAGGAGAGCTTTGCGTGCCGGATAACGCGACCGCACTGGCGGAGACGGTCTGCAACGTGGCTAAGAACCTGGGCGCTTATTCTGCACCAGCCATCCGCAAGCAGGCCGTCGATCGATTCTCCTTTGAAGCGGTAAGCCAGCAACTGACCCATGAATACCGAGCGATCTCCCGTAACGGAGTCTCGGGCCCAGCACTTTCGCCTTGACCCATAAATAGAATAACGCTAAAGTGTTGCACGATCGGAAAAGCTCTAGTAGAGGGCTTGCAAGGGCACACCAATCCGAACGACTTGGAGGATCCAGCGATGAATGTCGCTTTTGTATACATGAATAACGAGTGCAATGTTGGGCGAGGCGCAGGGTATGTGGCCGCATCCGTAACACGTGCGGGCCACCGGCTGAGCTTTTACGATACGTTCTTTACCCCGGTCGAAGAAGTCGCGAGACAGATCGTCAAAGAGAAGCCGGAAGTACTCATGCTCTCCAGCATGACGATGATTTTTCCTGACGCCGTACGACTTGCGCGTCTTGTAAAGAAGCACCATAACACCACGGTGCTACTCGGCGGTGTTCATCCCACGATTTTGCGTGGAAAAGTCCTCGAAGAGCATCCCGAGATCGATTATCTCTGCATCGGCGAAGGCGAGTCGATGGTCCCGGAATTTCTGAATCATCTGAATGACAACAGTCTTTTTGAAGTCCAGAACCTCGCGTTCCGCAAGGACGGGCAAGTTGTTGAAAACCCTATTCGTCCAGCAGAAGACCTGGCCGAGACCCCGTTTTTCCCTTGGGATTATTTTCCTGATCAAGCGGTTGTCCAAGAGGGGCAAGGGTTTTTGTATGTTAACGCGACCCGTGGATGCCCTTACGTGTGCACCTATTGCGCGAACACGGTATACCTCAAGCAATACGGAAAGAGCTATGTTCGGTTCCGCCCAATCGACCACGTGGTGGGCGAGCTGGACTATCTGCGCGCTCGGTATTCGCCGAAACTGTTTTATTTCGGTGATGAAATGATCCTCTCGGACACCAAGGGTGCGATCGACCTCTTCAAGAGCATCAAGGAGCACCTCAACGTGCCCTACGGATTACAGGGGCGCGTGGAATACCTGAACAAAGAGGTCGTTCAGATCCTTGCAGAAACCGGCTGCCAATACATCGGCATGGGCGTGGAAACCGGAGCAGAAGAATTTCGAAAACGGCTATTGTACCGACGAATGTCGAACCAGCAGTTGGAAGACACCTTTAAGCTGATCAAGGACGCGGGCATATTTGTTTCTTCGTTCAACATGATCGGCTATCCATTTGAAAACGATAAAGAGCTGACGCAAGAAACGCTAGCGTTAAATCAGCGCCTTAAGCCGGACTACGCTCAAGTTTCTATTTTTTATCCGTTTCCAGGAACCAAACTATTCGATCGATGCGTAGAGAAAGACCTCATCGATGAAGACAAAGTCGCTACCGCAACGGATTATTTCGAAGACTCCGTTTTAAAAGGTGTCACCGTAAAAGAGAGCAAAGAAAAGCTAAACGCCGTTCTGAACCCGAATGGATTTCGATTCGAACTCAAGCCTTCGAGCAACGGCTCGAATGGCAACGGTAACGGCGTCCATGGCAAGAAAGTTCTGATGCTTTCCACGGATCACTTGACAATCGATCGCCGTATTTTGCAACAAGCCAAGAGCCTTAAGAAGGCAGGATACCATGTAACCGTTGTCTGCGGCTTCGAGTGTCCAGAAGAAGAGCACTATGTTGAAGATGGCGTATTCATCCACCGGTTCGGCCCAATCATTGGAAACGGAAGCCCGAGCCCCATGGCCAAGCGGGTGGGCAAACGGTTCGGGATCAATCGCATCGCAAAAAAAATTGCCGCCCGCCAGGCTCGTGCATTCCACCACCAATGGTTTTACGAGGCCGCTGTGCGGAACAAAGTGGATCGCTTCAAAGCCGACATTGTGCACGTGCACGACCTTCCGCTCCTTTGGCTCGGCGATAATCTCGCGAAACAATGGGGAGCCGAGCTCGTGTACGACGCACACGAAATTTATTACGTGCACGACAGCATTCCACGATCGACACAGAAGCTTATGCAACAAGAAGAAAAGCGGTATACAAAAGATGCCGGTTTGTTTATCACCGTGAATCAACTTGTCGCAGATTATTTTTCCTCTCAGCATAACAAGGATCCCTTGGTTTTGCTCAATTGCGCAGATTCACCTACTGCCACAGAGGAGCCGCGTCAAGCCCTTCGATCCAAGCTCGGTCTCGGTAAAGATGCTCAAATTGCACTTTACCAAGGTTGGTTCAGCCCCGAACGGAACTTGACGACGTTAGTGCAAGCAGTGGAACATTTTCCCGCGAACACACATTTGGTTCTCATTGGCTACGGCGCATGTGAAGACGAATTGCATGCCACCGCCAAGAGCCGACCTTGGGGGAACCGGGTTCATTTTCTAGGCAAGGTCGAAGGGGACGACCTCTTCAGCCTGACTGCCGGAGCCGACGTGGGGGTCATCCCGTACCAGCCGGTCGATCTGAACCATGAATACTGCTCGCCTAACAAATTCTTCGAGTATGTTCAATCCGGTGTTCCTGTCGTGGCGCAAGACCTGCCCTTTTTCCGTGAAATGAATGCAAAGCACGGCGTCGTTGCTCTTGGTGACCTGTCCACCGCGGCTACGATGGCTCAAACAATCTGCAACCTGTTGAGTGATGGCGATCGGTTGGCTGAAATAAAGACGGCCTGTTTCGAAGCGGCCAAAGTCCTCAACTGGGAAACAGAATCCCAAAAGCTGGTGGATGCTTATGCCCAATTGCACAACGGAGCAAATGCCTGAGCGCACCAGCACGACCCGGATACTGGTTTTGTCTGCCCATGCAGGACACTTGGACCGACGGATTCTGGTGGAAATGAATACGCTCGTGGACTCCGGGCGGGCCGTTTCGCTGGTGAGCGTTCCCGCTCAGATTCCAAAGGCCTGCCTCGATTCTCGGATTCGCGTTTTTATGCCGAGTGCTACGTCCGCGCCCAGGCTCAAGGGGTTGAAGGACATAGCCTCTCGCCTGCCTAGTCGCTGGGCCAACGCCTTACGTGGCGCGTGGTATCGCATGGGCTTGGGCCCTGCTGCTGCGTTTTGTGATTTTTTTTTGCAGCATGCGCCGGACGAGCCTTTTGATGTAATCCATTGTCATGATTTGGAAACCCTTCCTGCGGCAGTCGCCTTACAAGCCCGTAAGGGTCCTCGACCACGAGTTGTCTATGACTCCCATGAACTGTTTCCGTTCCAAACGAATTCTCGTGGACTTCAAGCCTATTGGACCAGAATCGAGCAGAAACACGTTCACGCCGCAGACCTGGTGGTCGCTGCCAATGGTTCCATCGCAAAAGAAATGGCCACACGCTATGATATCCGTCTCCCGGAGGTCGTGTTAAACAGCTACGGCCTTAATCAAAATGGTGTCAAGGTCTCTGAAACAGCCTTCCTCAACCATTTTCATGCGCCGAAAGAAGGTTTTCGGGTCATTTTTCAAGGCCAGCTTTGTGATGGCAGGAACCTCAAGAACCTTGTACGCGCGTTCAACTTGCTTGGCGCGCCCTATCAACTATTCTTCCTAGGCAGCGGGCCGTTGGAGCTGTCACTTCGAGGCTTGTGCAGGAAACTAGCCATTCAGAATGTGCACTTCGGAGAACCAGTCTCACAGGAAATGCTTCTGCCCATGCTCGGCCATGCTCACTTGGGCGTGATTCCCTATATCGGCTCGGATGCCCTGAACAAGCAGCTTTGCACACCCAACAAATTGTTTGAATTCATCGAATCAGAAATACCGATCTGTGCGACCGATCTTCCCGAGCTGCGAGCCATTATTCGAGGCAATAAAATCGGCGAAGTGTACACAATGGACACTCCCAAGAACATCGCGCAAGCGATCGCCGATGCAAAACAGAAGTTCGAAAATGATGTCTTTACCGTCACGGCTCGGCGCCGGGCGAAAAAAGATTTTTCTTGGGAACGGCAAGGAAGCCGCCTGATTGGGTATTACGAAGCGTTGGGAGTGTAACGGAGTGTGTGGCATTGCAGGCCAAGTCGGCGGGGATTCAATTGAGCACCTCAACTCGATTTTGCCGCGCATGTTGGCATCGATGGCCCATCGCGGTCCGGACGGCTCCGGTGTTTGGGTGGACGCTGCTGGCACCTGCGGATTGGCTCACCAACGGCTGGCAATTATTGATCCAGGCGGCGGACACCAACCTCTGACCAATGAAGATCAGACCCTTTGGATCACCTTCAATGGCTGCATTTATAATTACAAGGAAATCAGGGAGCAACTGCACAGCAAGGGCCACCGGTTTCGAACGCAGTCCGACACAGAGGTCATTGTCCATGCCTATGAGGAGTGGGGGCCAGCGTGCGTATCCCGTTTTAACGGCATGTGGGCTTTTGCGATTTGGGATGATCGCCAAAAGAGCCTTTTTTGCTCGCGTGACCGTGTAGGCATCAAGCCCTTCTATTACACGTGGAATCACTCGGTTTTCACCTTTGGCTCGGAAATCAAGGCGCTTCTGGCGGCTGGGGTCTGGACTGACCGCCCAGATCCAGAAGGTTTGCGCCAATACCTGACGTTCCAGTTTTGTCTGGGGGAACGCACCCTGTTCTCCGGAATTTACAAACTGCTTCCTGGACACAACCTCCTGCTTCAACAAGGTCGCGAACCACAGATCAATTGTTACTGGGACTTAGATTTCGACATTGACGAGGAACGGAGCGAAGAAGATTTTTCCGAGGAGCTTCTTCAGTTGCTTCAAGACTCCGTTCGCCTACGGTTGAGGTCCGATGTCCCACTTGGAGCCCACTTGTCTGGAGGCTTGGACTCGTCCACCATCGCATGCCTGACACGAACGCTTTTGGGCAACGAGTCCCTCAGTACGTTTACAGGTGCCTTTCGAGAAGGCTCTGGCTTTGACGAGACCCCATACGCCAAAATGGCTTGCAAGCATATTGAGGCCAATTATCATGAAACCTACCTTGGCCCCGAAGACTTCGCAGGCTCAATCGAAAAAATCATCTGGCATATGGACGAGCCTGCGGCCGGGCCGGGCGTGTTTCCACAGTTTGGTGTTTCAAAACTGGCAAGCGAGCACGTAAAGGTTGTTTTGGGTGGACAAGGAGGCGACGAGTTGTTTATCGGGTACGCGCGCTACCTCGTTGCCTATCTGGAAGAATGTATCAAGGGTGCGATTCAAAACACAGCCCATCGCACCCGTTACGTCGCCACGCTGGAAACCATTGTGCCGAACTTGCCGAGCCTGGAACACTATACCCCCATGCTGAAGTCCTTTTGGCGCGAAGGACTGTTTGATGACCCAGCCCAGAGATATTTTCGCCTTATGGACCGCTTTGGAGATACGCAAGCGGTGTTGAACAAGGATTTCGTCGTAGATCGGGAGAGAACCTTCGAAGAGTTTCGCTCGATTTTCGACCATCGACACGCCGCCTCGAAGATCAATCGCATCCTTTACTTCGACATGAAAACCCATTTACAGGCTCTTCTACAAGTCGAAGACCGGGCGAGCATGGCCTGGGGGCTGGAATCACGCGTTCCGCTATTGGACCACCGGCTCATCGAGCTTCTTTCTTCAATTCCCCCGGTGATCAAATTCAAAAACGGCCAGTTAAAGAGCCTGTTTCGTCGTGCCGTTAAAGATCTCGTGCCCAGCAATATCCTGAACCGAAGCGATAAGATGGGCTTTCCAGTTCCCTTGTCGCAATGGTTTCGCAACGATCTTCATGATTTTACATGCGACTTGTTGCTCAGCCGAAAAAGCAAAGAGCGAAACCTCTTTAATCCGCGCGCTCTGGAAGCGGCAATTCGCTCGGATCAGCCTTACAGCCGAACGATTTGGGGTGCATTGTGCCTGGAACTCTGGCACCGACAATTTATTGATTCTCCAGTCTTACCCTAAAGAGCAAGCCGTGAAGCAATGAAGAAACGTGTAGTTCTCGTTACCCAGCACTACCTAGGGTCCAAACGGAAAGCTGGTTTTCACTGGCTCGCTGAAGCGTACCATCGAGCGGGGTGGGAGGTTTTGTTTTTTACAGCCGCCATCAGCTGGCTGTCTTACCTCAACCGAAACTACCGGACAGCCTATCCCATCCGTCAAGAGGCCAACCAAATACGGTGGATCCAAGACGCCTTGGGCAGTTTTGTATGGTTCACGCAATGGCATCCGGCTAACCTTCGGCTGGGCGTGTTAAATCGAATGGCCACGGGACTATTTCGGCGATATCCCAACCGCTCATTGGGCGAAGCTGAGCCTTTGATTGAACAAGCAGACCTGATCCTGTTTGAGAGCACACCCGGTCTATTGCTCTTTGAACGTTTCAAGGCACTCAACAGCGATGCACGGTTTGTTTATAGAGTCTCGGATCATCTCCCGCTTCTGCGCAACCATCCTGTCGTATTAAAGTGTGAACAACACATCGCTCCGTCCTTTGACTTGATCAGCACTCCAAGCACGTACATCTTTGATCACTTTCGGCATTTATCCAATGCGGGCTGCCATACCCACGGCATTCAAAAGGATCTCTTCAACCACGCTTACGAAAACCCATTCGAGACCCACTGGCTCCAAAATGTTTTGTTTGTCGGGAACGATCGTTTGGATTTTGATTTTCTACGGATTGCAAGCCGAGCTTTTCCTGACTGGGCTTTTCACGTTCTCGGCCCCATCCCGCGCCTTCCCATTGCGAACAATATTATCGCTTACGGGGAGCTTGCTTTTGAGGATACAATCCCTTACGTCCAACACGCCGATATTGGACTGCATACGCTCGCTTATGCGCCGGGTGCCGAATCGTTTACCGACAGCCTAAAGGTTATTCAATACGCGTACTGCGGCCTTCCGGTGGTAGCTTCCATGTTCTTGAAAACCGATCGACCAAGAACTTTTTACTATATTCCAAATAATGAGGATACAGTCGCGTCAGCGCTGCGCGCGGCACACGCTTCTCCACGCGGAGAAGAGCAGGATGCTGGAATTTATTCTTGGGATGAGCTTGCGATGATTTTGGCGGGATCGCTTGAGGGATGATAGGCCCCCTCATTCGTTGCTTCTCCATGGCAGGATGTTGCCGTTTCAACCGACTCTGAGTGTCCGCATAGCTCTGCATACACGCGCAGGGTCTCGCTTGCCGACCATTCCCAATTGAAGTGCCTGACCCGCTCATATCCGCAGCGGACCAGCTCATCTCGAACACGCTCATCGGTTGCGACTTTTCGCAGGGCGACCCCCAATGAGTCTGCATCGTGCGGATCGATCAGCAAGCCTCCATCGCCAACGACTTCCGGAACAGCGGAGCGATTCGAAGCGATGACCGGACAACCGCAAGCCATGGCTTCCAGACAGGCCAGCCCAAAGCCTTCGCAGAAGGATGGCACCGCGAGAAGTCGGGCCGTGGAATACAGGACTTTTAACTCTTCGTCTCGGGTGTATCCGATGAATTGGACCTGATCACGGATGCCAAGCTCTTCGGAGAGGCGGACAAGGCCGGGATCGTGGTGAATACAAATCACCAGCTGGTTTGGCAATTTGGAGCGGGAAAAACTATGCAACAGGCCGCGAACATTCTTGTGAGGCTTGAGGTTCCCGACGTAGAGTATGAAATGAGACTCAATGCCGAATTTTCCGAACACGCTTTTTATTCGGTCCTCGTCCTCCACACGCGTCCAGTCGGAGCCAACGGCGTTATAAATGACGCTGATCTGGTCGTTCGGCAGATCAAAATATTGCTTGATCTGGTTCTTGCTGAATTCGCTGACCGTCAGGATTTTTGGAATTTTTGAAATGACGCGCCGCAGGTAATGCTTGTAGTACATTCGATGCTTGAGGGAGTAGTCTCTAGGGAACGCCACGTGGATCAAATCGTGGAGCGTAATAACTGTCGGGACTCCCGTGTAATAGGGAACCATGAAGGACGGTGCGTGGAAAACATCTGGCTCGATTCGCTTTAAGGCCCGGGGGACAGCGACTTGGCTGGAAAGAGAAACATGCTTCGCGCCGACCGAAACACACTCCACATCCAATCCAGAAATCCACGTATCCTCGGTCGATTTCCCGTTAACGATCAAATGATAATCATGCTGCGGGGCTACTTCCAGCATGGCGGACACCAGATTGATCGTGTACCTAGCAATCCCATGCATGGGACCCAAGGTCATTCTGGCGTCAATCGCGATTCTCAAAACTCTCCCCCCAGGATTTAATACTCACATTAGAATAGCGAGAACGTGTGCAGGGAACAAGTAGAATCTGAATTTGACCGCCATTCAACAGGACGTTTTTACGGGCGACGCAAAATCATCGTGCGAACTTCCGTCATGTCCTCCATGGCGAACCGGACTCCCTCACGACCGATTCCACTCTCCTTGACACCGCCATAGGGCATTTGATCGGCTCGCCAGGAGGGCACGTCACCGATCACCACACCGCCGACTTCCAGTGTATCCCAAGCCAGGTGGGCTTTGTGGATATCCCGCGTGAAGATACCCGCCTGAAGCCCAAAAACACTGTCGTTAACATAGTCCAGAGCTTTGTGGAAATCGTCGAACGTCGAAAGCACCGCCACCGGACCAAAAGCCTCCTGCGTGCAGATGCTTTCGTCTTGGGCCACGTTCTCCAGAAGAGTCGCCTCCAGTAAAAAACCATCTCGGTTCCCGCCGCACAGCAGCGTCGCACCACGATCGACCGCGGACTGGATCCAGGATTCCAAGCGCTTCGCCTCTCTCTCTGAGATCATCGGCCCAATGAATGTGTCCTGAGCCTTCGGATCGCCGCTCTTGAGGCTCTTGGTTGCCACCACAAGCTTCTCTCGGAATTTGTCATAAACGCTTTCATGGACTAGGATTCGCTGGACGCTGATACAGCTCTGACCTGACTGATAAAACGCTCCCATGACGATCCGGTCAACGACATCGTCCAGTTCCGCATCTGCATCGACGACACAAGCGGCGTTTCCACCCAGCTCTAACACGATTTTTTTCTTGCCGGCTCGAGCTTTCAGGCCCCACCCCACCGCTGGGGATCCGGTGAAGCTGAGCAGTTTCAGACGCGCGTCCTCGGTAAAGAGAGCCGCCCCCTCCCGCTGGCAAGGCAAGATAGAAAACGCCCCGGCCGGAAGATCGGTTTCAGCCAAAATCTCTCCGATCATGAGCGCCCCAATGGGCGTCAGGCTTGCCGGTTTCAGGACGAACGGACATCCGACCGCCAGGGCGGGAGCCACTTTGTGAGCCACGAGATTCAATGGAAAATTGAACGGCGTGATTAATGAACAGGCTCCGATCGGGACGCGCTTCAAAAAGGCCGTGTACCCTTCGGTTCGCGCCGTTCGATCCAGCGGCATCACTTCCCCACTCATCCGCACGGCTTCTTCAGCAGCGATTTGAAAAGTGTCGATCAAGCGTTCCACTTCGCCGCGACTGTCTTTAATCGGCTTGCCCGCTTCGATGCACAGAACCATAGCCAACTCCTCGGCACGTTCGGTGAACCGGTCTACACAATGTTGCAAAACGTCTCGCCTGCGATAGGCGGGAAGCTTTCGTAGAGGCTCTGTCGCGTAAACGGCCTGAGCGATTGCCTCATCGATCGCCGAGGCATCGGCCAGTGCGACGTGTGTGACAACTTCGCCAGTAAACTTGTCCGTGACTGCCAGGCCAGCGTTCGGTGCAACGGGTTTGTTTGCCAAATAAAAGGGATACTTTTCTTTTAACATCGGTCACCTCATATGGGGCAAGAAATTGCACCAAGCCGCTTGGACAGCAGGGCGTTTTCACGATAATCGATCGGGACAACGATAACGCACGGACGATCGCTTGCGAAGGCTTCTTCCAGGGCGGGGCGAAGATCAGCGGCGCGATTGACACGGAGGCCTTTGCAGTCGAAGGCCTCTGCAAGCTTCACAAAGTCCGGATTGTCGAAGGAAAGATCCGTGTGGTGTCCGAATTGGGTTTCCTGCTTCCAGGCGATCAGTCCGTAGGCGTGATCCTCCCAGATCATGGTCACGATATTGGCGCCAACTCGCTTCGCCGTTTCCAGGTCCTGAACGTTCATCATGAAGCCTGCGTCGCCGCAGATCGCTAAAACGCGATGATCCGGATTAATCAGTTTCGCCGCGATCGCACCGGGAAGGGCAAATCCCATGGAGCAGAAGCCGTTCGGAATCAAACAGGTATTCGGCATATCACAATGGTAGTACCGCGCAATCCACATCTTGTGAGCGCCAACATCGCTCAGGAGAATGTCGCAAGGACCCATCGCCTCTCGAACGTCCCAGAGCACTTTTTGCGGTCGGATCAGATCTTCGGTCGCATCGTCCTTGTGCTCGGCGAAATCGGCCTGCATCTCTTCGCGGATCGTTCGGTGTTGGCCTGTTGTGAAACTGACGGGGTCTTGCTTTATGCGCTGGTTGAGCATCCACAGGGTATGGGCCAGATCACCAGCCACTTCTACGTCGACGCGGTAGTGTTCGTCCACCTCGGCAGCGAGGAAATCGATATGGACAATGCGTTTTTCACCGCGAGCGTTCCACAGGCGGGGGTGGTACTCAACCATATCGTACCCCAGCGTGATCACCACGTCTGCGGCGTCAATGGTACACGCGACCAGGTCCTTCGACTGCAACCCGATCGAGAACAGACTGTACGGAGCGTTTCGATCCACACATCCTTTGCCCATGAACGTACTAATCACGCCGATGCCACTGGCCTCGGCGAATTTACGCAGTTGCTTGCTGGCGCGCTTGCGGATTGCTCCATTCCCGGCGAGAATCACCGGTCTTTTTGCAGACCGGATCAAGGCCCACGCTTGGTCGATCACCTTGTCATCCGGAACGGGCCGGCGCAAGCGGTCGCGCGGAATAGGCTTACTATCGGAGGACATGGCCGCGATATCTTCAGGCAATTCTATATGACAGGCTCCTGGCTTTTCCGACTCGGCCAGCTTGAATGCTTTGCGGACCACCTCGGGGACATTGTCCGGATGAATGATTGGCGTGGCCCACTTGGTAATCGGCCGAAACAGGCTAACCACGTCCATGGCCTGATGACTCTCTTTGTGCTGCCGCTTGGAGTCGGCTTGGCCGGTAATCACCACCATCGGGGCGCGATCCATGTTGCCGTCAGCTACGCCAGTAACCAGGTTGGTCGCTCCCGGCCCCAGGGTGCCTAAACACACACCGGCCTTGCCCGTCAACCGACCATAGGCATTGGCCATAAAAGCCGCGCCTTGCTCGTGGCGAGTCAGAACAAACCGGATGGAGGATTTCTCCAGGGCCATCATGAAATGGGCGTTTTCTTCTCCCGGAACGCCGAATATATATTCAACCCCCTCGTTTTCAAGGCATTGAACGAAGAGTTCCGACACTTTCATTGGAAGATTCCTCCGAAACATCGTGGGCGGTGAAAGACGTTATGATTTTAAAATGAGCACTGGTTCGCTCACAAAATCATAGCAAAATTCTGACTGACCTTCAACCTGTGTAAAGAGGGGTGTTTGTCGTAATGAGGCGTGAATGAAAATCATTTGGCATCCGTGCTGCTCTTTACCCCTTTACGCAAACGACCTGTCGAAGAGTATGAGCGATCTTTACCAGATCCCTTTGAGCTTCCATGACAGCATCGATCGGCTTGTAGGCTCCGGGCGTCTCGTCGATGACGTCCTTGTCCTTGCGACATTCCACGCCCTGCGTTGCTCGAACGTGATCTTCTACACTGAAGCGCTTCTTCGCCGCAGTACGAGACATAGCCCGGCCGGCCCCGTGGCTACAACTGTGAAAGCTTTCCTCGTTGCCCAGCCCCTCAACGATATAGGAACGGGCTCCCATGCTGCCGGGGATGATGCCCAGGTCGCCTTTGCGCGCGCGAACGGCTCCTTTGCGGGTAATCCACACTTTTTCGCCGTAATGATCTTCCCGAACGACGTAGTTGTGATGGCAATTCACGGCTTGAACTGCCGCATTGAATGGAGGCATTCCTCGCGTCTGCCCAACCGCACGAACGACCGACTCCATCATAATCTCCCGGTTGATACACGCGTAGTCTTGAGCCCAGGACACCGCCTCGACGTAATCCTCGAAAGAATCGGAGCCCTCCTTAAAGTAGGCCAAGTCGACGTCCGGAAGATTGGCTGAAATCTTGCGCATGTCCTGCTTTGCGAGGTTGATAAAATAGGTTCCGATCCGGTTGCCGACACCACGGGATCCGCTGTGAAGCATAAACCATACGCGGTCACTTTCATCCAGACAGACTTCGATGAAATGGTTCCCGGTCCCAAGGGTTCCGAGATGGTTGACGTGATTCACTCTGTTGCGAGGATCCAGCTTTGGATGCTTTTGCTTGAGCCGCGCATAGCCAGGAGACATCTGCCCCCAAGCCTGCTGCTGGATTTTGGGAATCTCTCCCCAGGCACCGCGGTCGCCTCGGCCACCGTGCTGAGTGCGACCATGGGGAACGGCTTTCTCGATGTTATGGCGAACCTGCTTAAGATCGTCGGGAAGGTTGTTGGCCGTCAGACTGGTTTGCACAGCCATCATGCCGCAACCAATATCGACCCCGACGGCTGCAGGGATGATCGCCCCATAGGTCGGGATCACGCTGCCAACGGTCGCTCCATACCCCCAGTGAACATCCGGCATGGCCGCCACCCATTTGTAGACAAACGGCAACTGGGCGACATTACGAAGCTGCTGTTCGGCTTGCGCTTCGAGCGACACGCCCCGCGTCCAGGCCTTGACCGGCACCCCGTTTTTAATCGTCAGCACATCGTATCCTGCTTCAGCCACACCTTCTCTCCATCAGCTTTCCTTTTGTTCGATTATCAAGCTTACGAAAACGGCCGCAAGGATACAATCCCTTGCGAGCCAGACACACTGGCCATTCTGTGCTTGAACTGTGGGCCCTGATCAGGTACACTTACTGTGGGAAGTCAAAATGTCGCAAAGGGGGTGCCCACTCGGGCAAGTGTTGTGCCGTCTCAAAACACCAGATCAAAGCCTGCGGACGTGCCCGAGGCGACTTTGGACC
>JAJDCN010000180.1 GCA_029260815.1 Planctomycetota bacterium | reverse complement strand
GGCACCACGTTCGGCGGAAACGTGATCTCTTGTCAAGCAGCTCTGGCGACGATCGAGACGGTCGAAAAGGAAAACCTCCTGGCCAAGGGGCGAGCCAACGGACGTGCCATGCTGGCACGTCTGGAAGGCATGAAACGGAAGTACGCCATTGTCGGAGACGTGCGTGGAGCCGGCCATTTCATCGGCGTAGAACTCGTTACCGACAAGAAGAGCAAAGAACCCAACGCCCGCGCCCGGGAGAAGGTTTTGAACCACTGCCTGAAGAAGAAGCTGGTCCTGCTCTCCTGCGGGACCTATGGCAACGTCATCCGGATCGTTCCCCCTCTGGTTGCCACGAAATCTCAGATTGCAGCGGCCCTGGACATTCTTGAACAAGGGATTGCAAAAGCCAACCGCTAGTCAAGCCGATGGATAGGTAGCCAACCGACGCCGGTTCCCAGGGCCGAAAGGCCCTGGGCCTCTTGAGAATTCACACATACTGTGATATGATGGCGGTCTTTTACCAGGTCGTAGGGACCGATAGAGCCAGAGGAGTCCTATGTTCAGCGAAATTGTGGAGATCCGGGGCAAAGATCTTGAATCGGAGGGGTGGCGGAAGATCATGCGCAAGGTGCTCAGCGACGACCCGATCTATGAGATCGAAGAGTTGTCTATCGGCAATGGTCTTCCCAACCGCGCCCGCATCGCCGTCTGGGCGCCGACCCGCGAGGAGTTGGATATTCGTCTGGAGGCTTTGGGCCAGGGTGGCTTGACCATCGTGACCGAACCGGACGTACAGACCCAGCCGGCCCCTGCCGACGGTGTTTTTCCTGAGGCCTTTTATTCCACAACGAATTTTGAAACCTTTGTTCGCCTCGCCGGCGAATGGGCCCCCGTGGCGAAGATTGAAATGGATTGCACCATAGTAATCGACACGGCCGCCGGCACGGCGTGCTGCGTCCCCATCGGATCGGTCAAAAAAGGCCAAGCCGTGGTGTGTGGGCCGACCGGTGTACGCATTGAGCAGCCGAAGGTCAACGATCGTGACAAGGGGGCGTTTGAATTCATGGCCTCCGACGTGTCCAGCGAAAAGTCGAAGCTGTTGGTCATCCGAGAGATGGCCCTGGAGATCCGTGCTGCAAAGAAAGCCGGTCAAAAAATCCTGGTGGTCGGCGGGCCGGCAATCATCCATACCGGGGCCGGCCCGTTCCTGTGCCGGCTCATTGAAGGCGGCTACCTGGACGTGCTTTTCGCGGGCAATGCTCTGGCGACCCACGATATCGAGGTTGCGCTTTACGGCACCTCTTTGGGGGTCAATACGCAGACCGGGGCGCCCGTTCCCCACGGCCACGAGCACCATATCCGGGCGATCAACGCCATCCGCGCCGCCGGCAGCATCGAAGCGGCGGTGTCGAAAGGGCTTCTCACTTCCGGCGTGATGCACGCGTGCGTCACGCACAACGTGCGAACAGTTCTAGCTGGCTCTATTCGCGACGACGGGCCGCTGCCTGGTGTCATCACCGACGCGCAGAGAGCCCAGGACGCCATGCGCGAGGCCCTCGACGGTGTGGGAATCGCCATCATGGTTGCCACAACGCTGCACTCCATCGCGACCGGCAACATACTCCCCGCTCGCGTCCGTTGCTTCTGCGTGGACATCAATCCGGCCGTGATTACCAAGCTGGCCGACCGGGGTACGCATCAGAGCATCGGCCTGGTGACGGACACTGAACCGTTCTTCAAGCTCTTGGCCGAGGCTCTCGAGGCATAAAAACCCATGGAAGGGAGCGCATTGCCGGCTCGAACAAAGGTCGGGCTGTTCGTCGCTCCTCTCCTTTTTATTCTCATTCTTGCGTTTGGCAATATCGGCAACGATCCTTCAGCCACGCGCATGGCCGCGGCCGCCGTTCTGATGATTACCCTGTGGGTTACCGAGGCCATTCCGATCCCCGCGACAGCTCTGTTGCCCCTGGCCCTGTTCCCCGCATTGGAGATCATGCGGCCCAATGCGGTGGCCAAGACCTATTTCAGCGATATCATCGTGCTGTTCCTCGGCGGATTCTTGATCGCATTGGCCATTGAGAAGTGGAATCTTCATAAGCGGTTTGCCTTGACAGTGATTCGGTGGTTGGGACACAATCCTTCACGAATTATTCTGGGGTTTTCGCTCTCCGCGGGGTTTCTGTCCATCTGGATCTCCAATACGGCGACGACACTGATGATGTTGCCCGCAACGATTTCTGCCTCGTGCGCTTTCATGCTGCCGGTGGTCACACCGCCTAACGCGATCGTTTACGGTTCGGGCTACATCTCCTTTGCCCGTATGTGCGCGACCGGAATCCTGCTGAACCTAATCGGCATTGGAGTGGTTTCTTTGGTCGTATTCTTTTTCATTGGCCCGATTTACGGGTTGACCAAACCTGGATATCCCGAGTCTTGGGAGGCCGGCGAGTCGGATCCGTCAAGCGTTGAGCAACGCCAGGGCGGGTTGGAGAACTTCGTCGGGTTGGATCCACTTCATGCACCAGACCACGGGGCATTTGCGCAACCCGCAGGGCCGACAGGGGATGTCCTTGACGACCACCCGGCTGCGGTCTGCGATCGGCGCGTAAATGGCCGGGTCCTTGGGACCGAACAGGGTCACCGCGGGTGTACTCGCTAACGGGGCCAGGTTCATGGGGCCCGTGTCGCCACTGACGAGCAGGTCCGCGGAACGGATCACCTCCGTCAGCACCGGCAAGGACGTTTCGCAACAAACTCGAGCCGCCTTTCCGATCCCCTCTGCAATTCGCGTGGCCAGCTCTTGCTCCCCGGGTCCCCAGGTTACGAGGAGTGTCGCGTCGGCTTGCCGGGCAAGCTCCTGACCGAGGGTGACGAAGTGGGCCTCCGGCCAGCGCTTGAAATCTCCAAACTTGCTCGTTCCCGGGTGCAGAACGACCCGTGTTTTTTTTGCGGGCAGGGTCTTCAGAAAGGTGGCCGCCTCCGCTGCCGCGTTGGGGTCCGGTGGCAGGCTGGCTTGCGGCGGCGGTCCGGTGATGTCCAGGGCGCTGAGGAGCTGGAAGTTCTTTTCGATCTTGTGCAGGTTGGTTCCACGCGGTCGGACGCGGCGGTTGGTAAACAAAACGTTCAATTCACGGGAGAAACGCGCGGAAAACCCAAGTCGCGTTCGCGCGCCGGACAGGAAGGTGACCCATCCGGAGCGGAAGTTGCCTTGGAAGTCGATTGCCAGGTTGTACTCCCGGGCGCGAAGGGTCTTGACGAAGCTGCGTGCCTCTGGAAAAACGGAGGTGTCGAATCTTTTCAGGCGGCGCTGCCAGGTCTTTCGCGGAAGGACAATCACTTCGTCGAGTTCCGGGATCGAGCGGAGAATCGGGGCGCTCATTTCTTCCACGACCCAGTCAATGGTGGCCGTGGGGTACTGATTTCGGAGCGCAAGGAGGCTCGGCAGGCAGTGCAACACGTCGCCCAGGGCGCTGAGCCGTACGATCAGGATCTTCATAACGGGAGATTGTACCCGATCAGGCCATGTTGTGGAAGGGGAGAGAGAGCAGATTCGTATTGATTTGTTTTCCGAATACGGTAAGATCGCAAAGCGTTGATCGCTGAGATCTTTCGAATGGCTTGGAGTCACACATGAAAAATTCGCTGATCCCCACTTTCGTGGCAATGATGTTGTTCGCGCTATGCCAGTCGCAGACCGTGTTTGCGGCCGACTCGGCAGGCTTCGAGGCGTTCTTGCCCGAGGACACCTTGATGTATGCCGAAATCGATTTGTCCGACGGAGCGGTCAAGGCCCTAAAGCGCCTGAGTCTCTGGAAAGTGTATCAAGATCCGATGATTCAGGCGAAGGTGGAAGAAGAGCTCGAAAAGTCAAAAAAGGAAATAAAGAAGGCGATCGGTCTGTCGACGGAAGACCTGAAGTCGATGCTTGGCGGCAAGATGGCCATTGCGATTCCCAGCGTTCGTAAGGTTAAGAAGCAAGTTCCCGATTTCGAGGCTGACCCGGATCGAGAGATGGAAGATCTTGACCTCGATTTCGAGGAAGAGGGGCAGGAGGAGCCGGACGAGAAAGTAGAAGGAGAGGAAGGCAACGGCCCACCCATGAAAACGGTGACGGAGTCGGAGCCGAATTTGCTGATCCTGTTTGACGCCGGTCCCAACTCGAAGAAGCTTCAAGCCAATGTGGCAAAGATCATTCAAACCGCGATCGACAACGAAGAGAGGATTCGCAAGAACGAAACCTTCAAGGGGGTTCCGTATCAAGTGTTGATCGACAAGGAAAAGACAAAAAGCGAAAAGCAGGTCGATGGCAAGAACATGGAATGGAATGCCGACTATCTGGCCTTTCTTCCAAATGGATGGTGTTCCATAACCCAGGACGAGAAGACGCTTAAAGACTTGATCTCGCGCGTGAAAGGAGCCGGTTTTGCGCCTCTGTCGAAGCACCGTCCTTTCAGAGTGGTGCAGAAGCGCTTTAAGGACTGTCAAGTTTTCGCATATGCTTCGTTTTCCGGGCTTATGGAGATGAACGAAGCAACCGGCGGGGAAGAAGCGGAAGAGATGACCAAGGCCGTCATGAAAGCGATGGGCTTGGACGAATCGCTGTCCATCGGGTATGGGGTCTATGAGGACAAAGGGGCCCTGAAGTTTCGCTCTTTCATGCCGATGCAGGATATGAAAGCGGGGTTGATGGGTATTTTCAACGCAGAAGCGCCCAAGAAAGCATTGGCAATCGTTCCCGAAGACGCTGTAGTCTTTGGTGGAGGCAAGATTGACCCGATGAAGATGTGGAATGGAATGTATGCCTTCATGAATCAGATTCTAAAGATGCAGGGCGAAGACCCAGAGGATATGAAGCAGACGATTGCCCAATTTGAAGCGGCAATGGGAATCAGTATCAAAAAAGATGTCCTCGCAGCCTTAGGTGGAGAGTTTTTCTTCTATCTTCCGGTGCAAACCCTGGAAGGGGAGAGCAAGGCAAAAGACGGTTTAAATGAGCCGGCGCTTGAAATGGTTTTCGGTCTCACGATTCGGGGTGCGGCTGGCATAGACAAAATCATCAAGGCGATCTCCCTTCGGACCGGACAAAACCCCAAAACCGAGAAGTACAAAAACTTCAACGTGATGGAGAGGAGGATTGCCTATTCTGAGGATTATTTATTGGTGGCTAGCACCGAGCGAGCTCTGCGCCAAGCGATAGACCTCCGTGACGGTGAAGGTAAGCCGATTTCCAGCCGAGCCGGGTTCCGACGTGCGATCGCCTCACTGGACGGCGCGCACAAGTGGTTGCTTTATTGCGATGCCAAAAGCCTCTGTTCGCTCATTGCGCAAGGAATCAAAATGAGTGCCGAGCAAAAGGCCCGGTGGGAGCCTGAAGGGCCTATACGGGGAAAAGAGCGGAAGAACGACATCAAAGGCGAAGAGAAAGAGAGCTCGCTCTCCGAAGACAACCGCTGGACACTTAAGCTCCTGGATATGATCGCCAAGCGGCTTGAGTATGTGGTCTATGCCCAGGTTGACGATCCAGATGGATTTTTGATCGAGGCGGTGATTAAATAAACGGAACGGATAAGATTTAGACGGAGCGGCGGATCACAAAATCCGCAAGGGTTTCCATGGCGTCCCGGAACGGGTTGGTCGGCAGCACCGCCAATGTTTTCTTGGCCGCGGCTACGTGCTCTGCGGCTCTGTCCTCGGCATGTTCGACACAACCAAATTCCCGCACCCAGCTTTCTACGCGCGCCCGGTCGGCGTGGCCGGTTCCAGATGAGATAATCTTCGCTACCTGCTGGGTGACCTTGGGTGGGGCGATGGACAGCAGCCGGATGAGCGGGAGGGTGACCTTGCCTTTTTGCAGGTCGGTACCCAGGGACTTTCCAGCGAGTTTTTCTTCACCCACGATGTCCAGGCAGTCGTCGGCAATTTGAAATGCGATCCCGATGTGCCGTCCGAAACTATACATGGCCTCACACACCTCCGGGCGGGCATCGCTCAAATGAGCCCCGACCTCGCAGGCAAAGGCCGTTAAGCTGGCGGTCTTTAATTCGATGATGCGCAAATAACGAGTCTCGTCCAGCTCCGCGTTGTTTCGTTCCGCGATCTGTAGCAACTCACCTTCGCAGACCTGGGTGGAGATTTGCGAAAATCGGGTGGAAACTTCCGCTCGGCCCAATTGCGAACATTGCACAAAAGAGCGGCTGAAAAGATAGTCTCCCAAGAGCACGGAAACTTCATTGCCCCATTTCGCGTTGACGGTTTCATGTCGACGGCGCATGTCCGCTTCGTCCAGGACGTCGTCGTGAACCAATGTGGCCACGTGCATCGCCTCTACGGCGCAGGCAATCTGTGCATGATCGGAGCCCAACTCACCGGTGGCTGCTCCCGCCAACAGGACCAGAATCGGCCGCAGGCGCTTGCCCTGATAGGTTGATACGTGATCGGTCAGGAGACGAATATAATTGTTGCTCACCGGGCGCAGCAGTTCCCGATAGGTGCTTTCAAACGCGTCCAGGTGAGGGCCGACCAACTGGTAAATATCTTCGAGACGGCCTTGTGGAGGGCTCTTCAAGGTGTTCCCCTTGTCCTGTGGATGGGGCGTCGGTATGGTCGGTTTATCCACCAATATGGCTCATCTGAACGGTTTGTTTTTTCGAATGGGTCAGTGGTTTCAGGTTGGCGGCCACCTGTAGCATCTTTCCAATCTGTTCTGGTTGTGCGCCGTTTCGGATCGCCTGTCGCAGGTCCAGTTCACCACCGTCTACCAGGCATGAACGAATGGTCCCGATGGAGGAGACGCGCAATCGGTTGCATCGCTCGCAATAGGGTTCGGAGAGCGCTCCGATAAAGCCGATTCGACACCCGATGTCTTCAAATCGATACATCATGGCCGGCCCGCCTGTCCGGTCGGGCTCTTCGGGAATCAGCCCTTCGATACGGCTGACACGATCGTAGATTTCAGATACCGGCATGAAGGCTTCGTCCCAATTGTCATGGGCGCTGTTGAAGGGCATCCGTTCCAGGAACCGCAGTTCCAAGTTTTTATTGCGGGCGAAGGCCACGAGATCCTCAATTTCGTCCTCGTTGAAGCCGCGCATGATCACCGCGTTAAGCTTCGTGCCCTGGAATCCCGCGGCAAGGGCGGCATCGATTCCTTCCAGTACGGGGCCCAACTGGCCGCCTTTGGTGATTTCGCGAAAGCGATCTTCCCGCAGGCTGTCGATGCTGATGTTGAGTCGCTCGAGTCCGCCGTCGTACAGGGCCTGAGCATGCTCTCGCAGAAGGGCTGCGTTGGTGGTCATTACGGTACTCTGGACGCCCCGGACCTGGTTGATCATCCCAACCAGCTCGGGTACGCCTTTGCGTACCAGGGGCTCGCCACCGGTCAGCCGGAACTTGTTAATGCCCACGGTCGTGGCGCCTTCCACGATTTTTACGATTTCGTCAAAGGAAAGAATTTCATCGCGGGAGAGACGGTCAAGCGGATCACCGGGCATGCAGTAGAGGCACTTAAAATTGCACCGGTCGGTCAGTGAAATCCGAAGGTAGGTAATATCACGTCCGAATTGATCGATCATGGGCTTTTATCAATCACCTTTCGGGTTCTCTATCGGGCTTGACAGCCGGTGGACAAGGTCTTTCGAAGACCAAAAGTTCCTCATCGGGCATCTGATACAGCGACGAC
>JAJDCN010000179.1 GCA_029260815.1 Planctomycetota bacterium | reverse complement strand
TTTGTTTGATCACCTGGCCGTGGTCTACGCGAGCGGTCACACGATCCGACGACACACTCAGCACCGTCAGCCCGACCTTTCCATCATCAATGAGAATCCGATCGTCGGATTGCAGATCCTCGGTGATAGCCGGATAGATGCAACTGATCGTATTGGGATCGTCGGTGGATTCGGTGGGAACAATCGCCACTTCGTCGCCAGGAGCGATTTGTACCGAGCCGGCGGCAAGTGTACCCACACGGATCCGTGGCCCGCACAGGTCTACCAGCACCGCCAGGGGCTTGCCCAGCTCTTCGGCGACCGACCGAATGGTGGTCAGGGCCTCCAAGTGCGATGCATGGGTGCCATGGGAGAAATTGAGGCGGGCGACGTTCATGCCGGAGGCAACCAACTGCCGCAGCGTTTCACGGTCTGAACAGGCAGGCCCGATGGTACACACGATCTTGGTGGATCTCATCCTTGACCTCCGGTTCGAACGGATGTTCTGGTACAGAGGGATTGTATCAGCATCCCAGAAGCCGGTCAACCAAGTCGGGTCGGAAACCACCGGAAACGTCATGTGTGCGGTCTTCGGGTGCATGGTTTTTTTCTTGTTGGCACCTGTCCGCGGCCATAGAATAGAAACCGTCGAACCTCGCTTGGGTTCATTTTATTTTCCCCGGGAGCAGGATGGTACTTCTCAAAGTCCTCGCCGTACTGGCGGTCATCATCTTCTTGCTGCGCAGGCGGGCGCCGGTTAGTGTAGCGATGCTGGCCGGCATTCTGGCGCTGGGGTTGGCGTTTTCGCCAAGTGTGGGGCGATTTGTCCAGGCGACTTGGCTGTCTGCAAGCGATCCGCGCACCCTGGACCTGATGGCCGTGGTCGCCCTGGTACTAATCTTGAGTCACCTGCTGCACGAAAGCGGACAATTCAAACGAATGATGGAGGCCCTTGGCGGAGTGGTCACCAGTTCCCGGGTGCGTCTGGCGGCCATGCCGGCCTTGATCGGCCTGTTGCCCATGCCCGGTGGAGCTCGGTTCTCCGCTCCCATGGTGGAGGCCGCGGGCGATGGCATGGGACTGAATGCCCACCGCCTGAGCCTGATCAACTACTGGTACCGCCATATCTGGGAATATTCCTGGCCCCTGTATCCCGGTATCCTGCTCGCTTCGGAGTTTCTTCCTGCCGGCGGCGTGCTGAGCCTATCGATCGCCCAGTTTCCCTTGACCCTGACGGCGGTGATCGCCGGACTGATCTTCGTCCTGCCGCACGACCTGCCCAAGGCGAGCCTTGCACCCAAAACCTCCGGACGTCGCCGGGCCGCGATCCGAGATCTGATCGTCAATGCCAGTCCGATTTTCGTGGTGGTGCTGGTCTTCGGCGGCATGAGCGTCCTGGCCGACGCAGCGGGCATGGCAGGGGCGAACCGGCCCCAATGGATCCCCAAAAACCTACCGATGACGGTCGGTCTGGTGACCGCCTCGGCGGTGGTGATTCTGCTCAACCGTATGGGACTGACGCCGGTGGGCAACTACGCCTTTCGCAGGCCCGATCTGGCAAAGATGATGCTCATGGTGCTCAGCGTGTTTGTGTTCGCCGGTCTCTTCAAGCACCTGGGGGCTTCCAAACAACTTGGCGAATATTTGCGCGCCGCGGAAATTCCACCGGTAGCAGTTGCGGTGGCGCTGCCCTTTGCAATCGGTTTGCTTACCTCGGTCACCTATGTCTACGTGGCGCTGGCTTTCCCGTTGGTGGTGGCGCTCGTGCCAAATGGGGGCGATCCGCGGCCGTTTCTGGTGTTGGCTTTTTGCTTCGGTTTCCTGGGCTGCCTGTTCTCGCCGTTGCACCTGTGTCTGCTGCTGACCAAGGAATACTTTCAGGCCGATTTCAAACCGATCTATCGCGACCTGATCGCTCCCATCGCCATGGTGGCCGCTGCGGGCGTAGTTCTATTCCTGCTTTTGCGATAGGTCGTCGTGGTGTTTGGGTTTGTTCCCGCCAGTGCAAGGACAAACGGGCCCTAGCGGCGCGTTTGCCGGATTGACATGGCATAGGCGGTTTGTTAGCCTGTCGGCTTCGACCCAACCAAACGCCACCCGTTGCCGAGTACCGTCCATGAAATGCGGCTCGCCGATCAAAGTACCGGATTCACAAAAAGAAATGAAAAGGAGACGCGCGATGCGGAGATTGTCCCTGCTTGTACTGGCCATGGGTTCCCTGATCGCAGCCTCTGGCTGCAGCCTGTTCGGACATGAAAGTCCCGACCCGTTCTTGGCGGAGGGCTTCCGCCCCCTGTTCAACGGCACCGACTTGACCGGCTGGAAACTGACCGGGCAGGACAAGTCCTGGAGCGTAGAGGACGGCGCGATCGTCTGCAACCCGCAAGGCGGGTCGGCAGCCTACTTGTATACTGAAGGCCAATACAGCGATTTCATCCTTCAAGTGGAGTACAAGGTAAAACGCGAGGGCGGCAATTCTGGCGTCTTTTTCCGCTGCAACAACATGAAGAGCTTCCCTGGCAGCGGGTTCGAGGTGCAGATCCTGGGCGACTACGACAGCCAGGAGCACACCTGGCACAACGCGGGAGCCCTGTACGGGACCGTGGCGCCGCCGGCCAACTACTCCAATCCGGTGGGCGAGTGGAATCGGTATACGATCCTCGTGTTCGATCGAAACATCGTCGTTCACATGAACGGCAATCTGCTGTATCACATGAATATCGACGACCCGGAGATCAATGCAACCGTTTTGAAGTTGTCGCGAAAAGACCTGGTGCCAAAGAATCGCAAGCACAGCCTGGGTCATATCAGCCTGCAGAACCACGGCGACTGGGTGGCCTTCCGCAACCTCCGGATCAAAGAGATCAAAAGAGAGGATAACCAATGACAAACAAAGGGAAAAAGATTACGCGAAGGCAGTTCATCGCCAAGTCGGCAGTCGGCGCAGCGGCATTGACTGCGGGATCCTCGGTGCTGTTCTCCGCACGCTCAGCGCGCGCGGCGATCGGTTCCAACGAACGGATCAACGTGGCGGTCATCGGCGTGGGCGGCATGGGCGGCGCCCACCTGGGCATGTTGGTCGCCGGAGCGGAAAAGAACAACACCCGCCTCGCCGCCGTGTGCGACGTCTACGAGCCGCGCAAGGAACGGGCCTTGGCCAAGGCCAAGGAAGATAACCCCGAAGCCAAACTCTATCACGCCTATGAGGATCTGCTGGCAGACCCGAACATCGACGCAGTCTGGATTGCCACGCCGGACCACTGGCACGCAAAGATCGCCATGGATGCCTTGGAGGCGGGCAAAGACGTCTACTGCGAGAAGCCGATGACGCACACCTGGCAAGAGGCCCGCGACCTGTACCACACCGCTGAGCGAACAGGGCGGGTGATGCAGGTCGGCTCCCAGAGCTGCTCTGACGAGAAATGGGGCCTGGCGCACGAGTTGATCCAGCAGGGAAAAATCGGCCAGCCGATCTGGGGCCAGACCAGTTGGGGTCGCAACTCTGAGCGCGGTGACTGGAACTACGGCATCGATCTGAATTCGGAAAAAGATATCGACTGGAAACGCTGGCTGGGACCGGCGCCCTACCGGCCGTTTGACCCGGATCGCTTCTTCAACTTCCGAAAGTATTGGGACTACTCCGGCGGCATTGCCACGGATCTGTTCGCCCACAGCCTGCACGCCATGTGCAAGGCCATCGGGCCGCACTTCCCCATGCAGGCGACCGCCGGCGGCGGCATCTGGAGGCACGACGATCGGGAAGTGGCCGACACCTTCCACATGGTCATCGACTACCCGCAGAAATACTCCATCGTGGCGTTGGGCTCCCAGGCCAACACCGTGGGGTTGGAAGTCGTCATCCGCGGCAACGAGGCGACCATGTACTTGGGTAGCTCCACAGAGATCGTGCTAAAGCCGGACGGGCCAGGACGTGGGAAACGCTCCGAAGAGCACATCCCGGTTGAAAATCCGCGTCGCGGCAGTCATCCCTATCATTACGAGAGCTTCCTGAACGGCATCCGCAACCGGGACCGACGCACGACGTGTCCGCCGGAGTTGGGCTACAAAGTAACCGTCGCCCTATCCCTGGCGGTCGATGCCTCACGATACAAAAAAATCAAGCAGTTCGATCCGGTCAATGAAAAAGAGATCGTCTAGAGATCGAGAAACAAAGTAAACGCCCCCTCTAAAGGAGAGAAAAGCACCATGTCCATCACCGGTTTAAGAAATGCGAGCCTTTTCGCTCTAGTGGTCTTGACCTACTGTGCCGGTCCTCCAATCGCCCCCGCCTCCGAGGAAGCCATGGTGGAGGCCGTCCCCGTGCAAACCCCGGAAAAAAAAGAGGTGGTGCCCACAGCGACCACGGAACCGGATCTGCCAGCCGCATCGGATGCTGAACTAAAAGCGATGGTGGACAACGTTATCGACTATCCCACCAAGTTCAAGCTGATTCGGATCGGACTTCCGGCCGCCCCGCTTCTGTTTGAAAAACTGACCAGTGACGACGAGCGCATAGTGCTAGAAGCAAGAAGCGCCCTGCGCTGGATCGCCCAAGGAACCTCTGAAACTCCCGAGCAACAGCGCGCCGCAATCGAGCTGCTCCGCGACAAACTCTCCGATCTCCACCCGATGGCCCAGCGCCAGTTCGCCGCCTATTTGCTGGGCTTTGTAGGCGGTAAATCCGCAGCACAAGCTGCTGCAGGCGTCCTCCAGGGCAAGCACCCGGACGAACTCAAACTCGCGGCAGCGGGATCGCTCCGACTGATCCAGCACCCGTCGACCACCCCGCTTCTCATGAAGGCTCTGGAGACGACCAAACCCGAACTGCAGGTCTTCCTCCTTGAAGCGCTGGGCGATCGTGGCGACCCGAAAACCGCGCCAGCCCTCATGCACCACTACGAACTGGGCGATGTGGACGTGGAGATCGCAGCCATCCAGGCCCTGGGCCATATCACCGACCCAAATGTGGCGGCCACAACGATCGCCAAGATTGCCCACTCCGAAGCCACCCGCGCGCGAGTCAGTCCCCCATCGATTGCTCAGGCCTTGGGCGAAGCCGAAGTGAACATCGGGCGCACCTACCTAGCCGCGAAACAAACGAAGAAAGCGATCGCCCTATTCAACACCGCGCTGGGACATGGAAACCCGCGAAGCGCTCTGAATGCTTTAGGCAAGACGCAGCACTCCGATGCCGCGCCGCTCATCAAGAAGCACCTGACCCATGACGACTCCACCGTGCGGGTCGCGGCGTTCAATGCCTACCTGAATCTGGCGGACGCCTTCCGCATGGACGGCAAGAGCGATTTGGCCTTCGCTTTATACGCCGAAGTGCTCGACGCGCCACAAAACGAATGGTTCCATAGCATGCGCGTCATCCGGCAATACGGACTGTCCAAGCGGGCCGATACGGTGAAAAAAATCGCCCCCTTTCTCTCCCCAAAACACAAGCGCCTCAATACGTTCTCGACGCTTCAACGGGAGCACCTCTGGCGCACGTCCGCCCTCGCACTGCATCAAGCCGGAGGAGCCGAAGCGCGCGAGACACTCGTGGCCGCCCTGACGGGCATGTCCCTTCCCTTACGTGTTGTTCTACTGGAGGTTGTTGCCGGCGTCGGAGACCGCTCCATGAATCCCGTGATTCTCAAAATGGCAACTGAGGGTGCCGATGAAGGCGTCATGAACAAGGCAATCTGGACGCTGGGTCAACTGGGCGGCGATACGGTGGATGAAACCCTAGTCGGCATCCTGGCCAAGGCAAAAGGCGCCAAGAAACAAGCAGTCTTAGACGCCCTGGTTCAAATGGGTCGCAACCACCTCGCCGGAGGTGCCACAGACAAGGCGCTCGCAGCCTTTCATACGGTGCTGGATCATGAGCCGGCCACCGACACGCACATCGCAGCGATCCGCGGCGTGGGCAAGGTCGGCCGCGGAGCTTCGCTGAAATACGTCGAGCCGCTTCTGGACAGTACCGAGGAAGAGGGCTTGCCTTACGCCGTGGAGGCGGCGTTGCCCATCGCAGACGACCTGGCAACCTCCGGAAAGCGGAAGGACGCCGCACGGATCTACCGAAAGCTAATGGCGATCGGCGGAGACGACCCGGAAAAATTTAACGCGAGACTCCGGTCCGTCAACGAACAGGTCGAATACGACGCGACAAACGGTATCTTGAACGAATGGTGGCTGCTCGGCCCCTTCCCGGCCCCCACTCTGGAGACCTGGACGAAGTCCTACGCCCCCGAGAAGAGCATCGACTTGAAAGAGTCCCACACCGCCGACGGTCGCGCGTTGGCCTGGGCCGCGCTCCAGACCAAAGAGCGTGATGGAACCGTCGAGCTCCACAAGATCCTGGAACCTCGGAACAAGGTCGCCGCGTATCTGTATGCCGAGATCCTTGTCGATCGGGATCAAGCCGCCGTGTTTCATCTAAAGTACGACGACGGTGGGTTGTTCTGGCTCAATGGCCAGAAAATTTACTCTGTCCTGAAGCCACACGCCATGAAGCCCGAAGAGGAGCCGGAAACGCTGAATGTCCAGCTGCGCAAGGGCTCTAATCCCATTCTGGTCAAGCTATGTCAGGTCGCCGGTCATTGGAAGTTGGCGTTGAAGATCACCGACCCACAGGGCAAACCGCTGGCCTATCGGATGCGCTAGATCCGCAAGCATTGACGGCGCCCTTCGATTTGGTATAGTAACCAACAGTAGACTGCGTACCGGAGCCGGGGGCACTGTATCATGACCCTTTGTAATCATCTTTCGTTCACGGGCAGGATGAATTGAAGCCTGCCCAGCAAGTCGGTCCGGCCATGACACTTCCACTGATCGGCATTACCTGCTCTTACAAGAAGGCGATGGACGACGGCAAGGTTCGTGAGTGGGCCTTCGTCTACAAGGAGTATTTCGACAGTATCGCCGTCCGCGATGGGCTGCCTTTCCTGCTGCCACCCCTGTTAGAACCTGCGCAGATTCCAAAGGCACTGGCCCGCCTCGATGGCTTGATTGTCGTCGGCGGGAACGATATGAATCCTCAGTCCTACGGCCAGCCGCTCCATCCTTCGGCAACGCTGATGGAGCCGCGGCGAGATGCTTTCGATCTGGCCATGGCCCGCTGCGCCTTGGACCAATTTGAATTTCCCATATTTTGCATATGTCAAGGGTCGCAGCTACTAAATGTAGTGCTCGGGGGTGACCTCGTCCAGGACATCCCGGATCTGGTACCTGGGGCCCTGCCCCACGAAACCGGCAAGGTTGGGCCCAAAGGGCACCTGGTTCGGATCGAGGAAGACTCCCAGTTGAAATCGATTGCCGGACGGAACAGAATTTGCGTTAATAGTTACCATCACCAGGCAATCGGCCGGGTTGCAGATGGGCTACGTGTCGTTGCGCGTTGCGAGACGGACGAGGTCATTGAAGCGGTCGAGATCACTGAGCCGGGACGCTTTGTGATAGGGGTGCAATGGCACCCGGAGTTGGAAGGCGGCGATGCCGAGCCTTCCGCACGCCTGTTTGACGCCTTTCTTACGGAAGCGAGAGCCTATGCCGCGGCCAGATAACAAAGCCGAAAACGCACCCCTGCGATTGGGCGTTTTAATCAGCGGCGGCGGGCGAAGCCTCCAAAACCTCATCGACCGAATCCAAGCAGGCGCGCTACGAGCCACCATCGAAATCGTGGTGAGTTCCCGTCGGGAAGTCGCCGGTGTGCAGAAGGCCGAAGCGGCAGGAATCTCTTGCTCTATCGTCCGCGAAAAGGATTCGACGAACCATGGCGAATTCAGCGCGGCAATCACCCGATGCCTGCGCAACGCCAACGTCGACCTAGTTGTCCTGGCCGGCTTCATGGTGCTGTGGAAGATCCCCGAGGAGTTTTCCGGTCGCGTGATCAATATCCATCCGGCCCTGATCCCCGATCACTGCGGCAAAGGATTGTACGGGATGCGCGTCCATACGTCGGTGATCCGTTCCGGCGACACCATGAGCGGCTGTACGGTCCACTATGCGGACAATCAGTACGACCACGGCCCGGTGATTTTGCAGCGCTTGGTGCCGGTGGAACACGGCGATACGCCCGAAACGCTTGCGCGACGCGTGTTCGAAGCCGAATGCAAGGCCCTGCCTCAGGCGATCCAGATGATCGCGAACGAAAAAGTATGGCAGGAAGGCCACGAGGCCGTTTTTGCGGCAAACGCGACCGCCCCGAGGACGTAAGCCATGGCGGACCCAAACGACGTTCTGTTCTGCAAAATTGCCGTGTTCAACCATCTCATCTCCGAGCAACAGGCGGGCGAGGTCCTTACTCACGCGCCGGCAGGAAAAGCCGTCCAGCGGTTGGTCGAGCAGGGAGATCTCGGTGTGGCCGATCGGCGAGCGGTGTTGGTCGTGCAAGACAAGATTCTCCGTCGACGCGGCGCCCCCGCGAACGCGGTCTCAACCGTGGAAAAGGACCTGTTGCTCGAGCAGGACCAAGTGCCGATCCTCGCCGCCAAGGGTATCAACCGCAAGGTACTCGCGTCTGTTGCGGCGGCCTGTGCCTGTATCGTACTCATTGCCGTGTTGGCCTCCGAACCTCGAAAAACAGATCAACCCCTCGCTGCAGTCCCTTCAAATAAACCTCCCGTCGATTTGCAGGAAGCGGTCGGCACGCTCCTCACGGCCGCGGCGCAGGGCGAAGAGGGCCCTTCCGCGCGCGAGAAGCTCATAAAGCTGCTGGACCAGCCCGAAGCCGTCGCGGCACTCGCCTCCGAGGCAAAGCTTGCAGAGGCCCCAAGCCGAAGGCAAGAGGCCATCCGACTGCTGGCTCAGTCGCAACGCACCGCGGCGATCCCAAGCTTGATTGAAGCACTGGAGGACACCGATCCCGCCGTACGAGGCTTCGCCCAAGCCGGCCTCATCGACTACCCGAGCCGAACGCAGGTCTTCCAATCTGTGGTCCAACGTCTTTCGGGACCTCGAACCAAAGGGCTCCTCCTGGCAATCCACGTCCTGGGTGAAGCGGGTGACCAAGCCGGGGACGAAGACCAACACACCGCGGCCGAC
>JAJDCN010000178.1 GCA_029260815.1 Planctomycetota bacterium | reverse complement strand
CCTGCTCCCAAAGCAGGCGCGCTACCAAGCTGCGCCACGCCCCGAACCTGTTGAATTATCTCTCGCTACCTCTCCGGAGGCCGCTGTACTGCCGCCCTCGCTTCAACCGCTCCCTTACCGGTCGCGGACGCTCGGTTGCCCCTCCTGCTCCCAAAGCCCGCGCGCTACCAAGCTGCGCCACGCCCCAAACCTGTCGAGCTTCTGTGCAGATCAAGCATTTTATCGCGCGAGGCCAACTTGCTCAAGGGATTTCCTATAGAAACGGCCCGTGGGGTTTTCCCGCGGGCTCGTTTCAAGGGAGATTGTCTGCTTGCTTATCCGAGCAGCTGCAGGACCGATTGGGGCACGGTGTTGGCCGAGGCCAGCACCGAGACGCCCGCCTGGAACAAGACCTGGGTCCTGGTGAATTCCGCCGTCTCCATGGCAAAGTCCAAGTCTCGGATTTCCGACTCGGACGCGACCAGGTTTTCGATGGCGACATTCAAGCTGACGATGTTCGGCTCTACGGTGTCGGCCACAAAGGCGCCGAGATAGGCACGAACGTCGGAGATCTTATTGATTGCAGCGTCCACAATCCGTACGGAGTTACCCGCGTCGGTAAACAGATCCGATGCCCCACCGGAGCGGATTTCCTCCAGGAATCCGCCGGTCGTAAAGCCACCGGTCGTCGTCTTCTCTCGCCCAAGAAAACTCGTGCTGATGTTCGGAAGCCCGATGATTTCCTGGTCTCCTGCGGTCGGCTCCGTATTGAGCTGGAAGAGGAGACCGGAGTTTGCAATCGAAAAGTTCAGCGTCGTCGGGTATCCACCGGTGGGCGAGAAGCTGTTCTCCAGCGTCATCGTGCCGGAGTATACGCTGGAGGTGACGGTCAGCAGGTTACCGTCGGCGGAGATGCTGGCTCCGTCGATGTTCGCCACGGCATTGGTGCCGCCGCTGGAAATGGACAGGCCCACACCGGTGATCGCACCACTGGCACCGGTAAAGGCACCGGTTCCACCGACTTGCTTGATGGCTATCGTCCCGTTGGTTCCAAAGTTTTCGCTGTACACCCGGCTGCCGCTGGCGTACACGCCGGTATTGGATCGGATCAGGTTTACAGCGGCCGTAAAGTCGGCCAGGCTGGCGCCGGATGCGAGAATGATATCCTCGGTTCCCAGCGCGCCCGTCAACCGAAGACGTACCGAACCGCCGGAGGCCGAGATGCCCGTAACACCCGCGCCGGAGACCGACGCCTGGGTCGCCGCGGATGTCACGTTCAAGGCAAAGGTCGTAGTAGAGGAGGTCGGACTAAACGTTACGCTGATGGGGTTAAGCTCCGCGATACCCGCGTCCATTGTCGTGATGTTAAAGCCTGCGGTGCCGTTGAGCAGGTGGTTCGAGGCAAATCGCGTCGTTCGAGAAATTCGATCGATGGAGGCCAGCACCGAATCCACCCCGTCCTGCTCCGCAGCGACCTGCTCCCGTGAGGTTCCGCCCGTATTGAGTGCAAAGATCGCCGACTCTCGGATCTTGATCAGCAAGGAGCTGACTTCATTCAGTGCCGCCTCAGCGGTTCCGATCAAGTTCGATGCAAATTCAGAATTCTCCACCGCCTGGCGCAGACTGGCGACCTCCGCGCGCAACTGCTCGGAGATGACCAGGCCCGATGGATCATCGGAAGCTCGATTGATCCGCAATCCCGTGGACAACCGTTCGAGGGATTTGCTCAGCGCTCGGTCGCTTTGACTCAGGTTTCGCAACGCCGTAACGGCGTTCGGGTTGGTATTAATGCGTAGTCCCATGACTGTTCCTCCTTGACTCCCTATCTTCGGGCATCGTTACCCGAGGAGTGATTCGTTGGCGTATCTTTCTTTCCTTGTATACACCCGACAGGATTCAACTCGGACCCATGGAATAAATCCGTATAAAGTTATGGGCTTGTGATCCGTCTGTTGGGCGTTTCCGTTTTTCCCAGCGAATGGGACCGTTTGCATGTTCTACTCTCGCGTGATCAACCAATCTATTGCTTCTGTTCCGCCAAGGTTTTTCCCAGGCTTGCCAGGTCGCCCGTGTCGGCCTGAGAGGCGGCCAGGTTTTCGGCCTGAATCGCATCATAGACTTCCTTGCGATGGACCGGGACCGACGCAGGAGCAACAATGCCGATACGAATTTTGTCGCCCCGCACGTCTACGATCGTGATTTGCACGTCATCCCCGATCATGATGGTTTCGTTCTTCTGTCTCGATAGTACCAGCATGGCAATCCCCCTTACTCCTTCGCCCGTTGTGGCGTGACGATCTCGGAGCCTTCCGGGAAAACAGGATGGCGTGTCGAGTATCCCGCATCGGTCAGGACCAACTGCATCCCTAGCCGCTTCTCCATGTTCATCACCAGCGGGCCCTGCAGGTTGGCCGTCATGGCCATCGGGTTGCCCCGCGGCACGACCAGGATCACGCGGATGACGGCCTGACTCACATCGGTCAGTTCGATCGGCTGGAGCATGTCGGCTTTTACTTTGATGTTATAGTCCGGAGCAAAGGGACCCGGGTCCGCAACCACGAATGCGAGGTCCGGCGGTTCGACCGCCTGAAGCCATTCAAACGGGCCGCCGGTGGGATTGGCGAGGAAGAAATATTGCTTGAAGCGCCCGAAACCGATTAACCCTTCCGGGAAAAAGAAGGTTTCGTTCTCCTCAATCTCCACTTCGCCAAAGCGTGTTGTTATTACTTTCATCTTATCGTTCCTAAACCTTCCATGATCATAGGAAATCGAGCAGAGAGGTCCTGGTAACCAGGGCCGCCGTGGCCAGATTTGCCTGAAACAATACTTGTTGATCTTGAAGCCGCACGATGGCCTCGGTCAGGTCGATCGAACGGGTCTCCGTCAGCAGATTGGTTAGTTGGAGCTCTTCGTCGGCCAGACGATTACTGGTCAACTCCAGCCGGGCACCGCGGGCGCCCACCTCGGCGCGAGCATCCAGAAGAATGTCCGTGGCCTGGTCGATCAGCAACCCCGCCCGGGCGATCGCCTGTGTATCGTCGTCGTTCAGGGCCTTCTTCAAGGCGGCCAGCGCGGAGAAGAGACTGTCGGTTTCAAAGCCCGCCGGGCTGAGATCCGATCCGGTAAGCGTGCCGCTTGCATCGCTGCCGAGGATCCCAAGACCGTCCGCGGCAAAGCTTCCGTTGATGCCGTTCACAATCAGATCCCCTGTACCGCCGGAGGTATCGACCAACTGGATTTGATTTGCTCCGGGCACCACTGAGGCGGTCAGGAAGCCACTCCCGTTTTCCACATCGTTGTTGATCAGGTCCAAGACGTCCTGGATCGTGACGGCGTTGGAGATGTCCACCTGAATTGTATCGCCGTTGGTCAACGTTACCTGAAAATCGTTTCCGTCTGAGGACGCCACACCCTTGCCGGCATTCATATCCACCAGCCGCATGCGTGAGAACGAAAGCTGGATGCCCAGCTCCGCGGCATTGACGCCGCCGGCGGCATCGGCGATGTTGAGCCGCGCACCGTTGAGCCGGGAGGTCACGTCGATTCCGGTCCCCGCGTTGTTGATGCTCGCCTGGACGAAAGTGTCGGAGTTGTTGATCGTGCGGAGGATGTCCTGCATGGTGGTCGCGCCGGTGAAGTCGAAGGTCGCCGAGGCGGTCCCGTTGGTAATCGTCACGTCAGTGGTCAGGTCGGTCAGCCCGGTACCGCCGTTGAGTTGAGACAGAAGCGTCAGTTGCGTCAGGCTCGGGTCCAAGTCGCCGCCCACCATCGGCCCGGCCGTGAGGGCCTGTTGAAAGACGCCCAGGTCTGAAGCGGTCCGCCCGTTGTTGACTTCTCGAACAAAGATGCTGCCCGTTCCCCCGGTCAAGGTGACGCCTGTCCCTGTCAATGTGGCCGTCACGATACCCGCCGGGTCGTTATTGATAATATCTACCACGTCGCCCAGATTTTCCGCTGTGCTTAGATCGATGGTGGTGGTGGTCACGCCATCCCCGACCTGGATGCTGCCGCTGGTGATCCCCGCACCGGCGTTAAGGTCGGCCAGCTTGGTGGCCGAGGCGATCGTCGGATTCAGATCCACATTCCCCTGCACCTCCGAGGTCAGCGCTCCGAAGGCCGTGGAGCCGGTCATGTTGATCGCAATGGAGATCGATGCGGACACATCCAGGAACTGTTCGCTCTCATCGCCCCGATACAGGACCGCGTCGCCTACGATGGAGAACGGATCCTCCGTCGTGTTGAAGCCGCCGAAGATGTGCCGGTCGCCGAACTTCGTATTGGCCAGTGAGATCGCCTGGTTCAGCAGCCCGTCTACTTCGATGGCTGAGGACCGCCTCGTGGCCGGGTCGATACTCTGTTCCTCACGAAGCATGATCGTGCGGGCCGTCGTCATGATGTCGTTCAAGTCCCCCAAGGCCGAATCCGCAATATTCAGGATATTGCTTCCGTACCCGGCATTGGTCTGATACTTTGCAGATCGCTCCAGGGTGAGCTGTAGCTCCATGCTCAGGTTTGCGCCGATCGGATCGTCGGAGGGCCGATTGATACGCATCAGCGTAGAAATCTGCTCCTGGGTCTTGATCATGTTGCTCTGATTCGTGCTGAGGCTGCTCAGGAACATATTCAACTGCATGGTGTTGGAAATCCGCGTCATGTCATCTTACCTACGTCGCATTGATCAGAGTGTTAAGCAATTCGTCGATCACGGAAATAAAACGCGCCGCCGCCTGGAAGGCTCGTTGAGGGGAGATCAGGCTGATTGTTTCTTCGTCGAG
>JAJDCN010000177.1 GCA_029260815.1 Planctomycetota bacterium | reverse complement strand
CACCGGGCATAGGGTGTTGTCCATCTCGGAGCAAAGGGTCGTTCTCGAACATGAAGGAAAAAAACAAGTCCTGACATTGGAAGAAACCACGAGGGAAGATCGATGAAGATACGATCGTCAAACCACAAGGCCCTTGGCCTCTTGGGCGGCCTGTTTTTGCTGGCGCTCGTTTGTGCGCCGGGCTTCGCCGAAGACAGCCAAAAGCCGCTGGATATCAACGGCAGCGGCCGGATCGTTGCAGCCGAACGGGCTCTGGCCCGAGAGACGGGCGCAGCTCTGGTGTCCATGAAGCTGCGGGGCACAGATATTCGCGAGGCCCTGCGCCTGTTGGCACGCCAGGGAGGCGTGAACATCGTCCTGAGCGACAAAGTCGCCGGCACGGTCACGCTGGATCTGGACAACGCAACGGTGTCCCAGGCCTTGGATGCGATTATTGAGGTCAATGGGTTTGTGTCCCAAACCATGGGCGATCTCGTTCTCGTGACCACCCTGGAAGAGATGGAGAAGAAGCGGATCCCCATCCCAGATATCGAAAAGACGGAGGTCCTGGTCCTCAATTTGAAATACGCCGATGCCCGACGCATGGTGGAATTCGTCAAGCCGATGCTGACGCCCCTGGGCAAGATCGGTATCCTTCCGGACAGCGACGAGGGTGCGGAACATACCAACAGCAACTATCAGGGCGGCGCCGCCTCCAGCGATGGCGGAGAGGAACTGGCCATCAACGGAAATGGAACCAGCACGTCTGCCGGCAAGCCGGCTCGCTCCAAAGTTCTGGTCGTAGTGGACGACCCAACCCGGCTGGATACGATCGAAAGAGAAGTCAAAAAACTGGACGTCAAGCCGGTTCAG
The DNA here is from genome assembly GCA_029260815.1 of Planctomycetota bacterium. Lineage (GTDB taxonomy): Bacteria > Planctomycetota > B129-G9 > JAJDCN01 > JAJDCN01 > JAJDCN01. Next base: position 10,088 of record JAJDCN010000177.1, on the reverse strand, counting down.
TTTATCATCGAAGCCCGTTTCGTGGAAGTTACTCTGACCGGTGACTACAAACTGGGCGTGGACTGGAACGCGGTGTTCCTGGCTGCCGGAGCGGCCGCGGCACACACGGCTCCTTTCGGCGGCTCCAGCCTGGGTGAATTTAATCCGCATACATTGGGCGCCCCCCAGGGAATTTTTCCGGCGGCTCCCGGCGACTTGTCAGTAGGCGATGAGGTCGGTTCGTTTGCGCTGGGCACTCTCGACTTTACCGCGTTTACCGCCGTCTTACGAATGATCCAGGAAACCGCCAAGATCAACCTGGTTTCTTATCCGAGCATCCGGGTCAAGGAAAACACCACCGCTTCGATCCTCGTGGGCGAGCGGTATCCGATCTTTAGCGGCGACACCACCGATCAAGGCACCTTCAACGAGGTGCTCGACCGATATGAGCCGATCGGTGTGCAGCTTGAGGTCACACCCTCGCTGATGGAAAACGGGGAGATCGAGCTGATCGTCCGACCGGCCAGCAGCACACTGGGCCCGCTGGTCGAAGGCTCTACGATCTCCGCGATCCGGATTATTACGAAGCGTCTGGATACCACCGTAACCGCCAAGAACAAGCAGACTATCGTCTTGGGCGGATTGGTGAGCGAACGCAAAGCGGAAGTGATCAACAAGGTGCCGTTTGTCAGTTCGATCCCACTGTTTGGCGAACTGTTTACCCATACCTCCAACGAGACGGAAAAGGTGGAGTTGGCGATCTTTCTTACGGTCACAAATGTCAATGCAGACACGATTTCCGACAAGCACCGCAAGTTTTTCGAGAAAAACGATCCGGAAGCCGAGGTAGAAGACAACCCGACCCCGAGCAAACTGGACTTTACAACGGGGAAAGCCGCGTATTAAAATGGAACCCAACATGGAAAAAGCAATAACAGGCACAGCAGACAGGTCCCCCACCGGCGCGGTTGCCGTCCGACTCGGGTTCGCGCTGGCGGGACTGTGGGTGCTGACGGCTTGTTCCACCCTGACGCCTGCGCCTCGAGGCGATGCGCTCATCGCGCAGGGTCGCTATGTGGACGCCCTTTATGCCTTTACCCGGGCCCTGGAGAAAAATGAGCGGGAGCAATTGCCCCCGCATCAGCGGGCTGCGTTGTACGCCGGGCGCGCCCGGGCTCATCACTTGATGGGCAATGATCTCAACGCCAAGGACGATTTCGATCAGGCGCTGACAATCGAACCGTACAACGCCCATTGGCACCTGGGACTCGGCATCGCCCGAATGTCCCTGGGCGAGACCAACGCAGCGATCGAAGCTTTCGACACCGCTCTGAAACATCAGCCGGCCTTGGCCAAAGCACGTTTGAACCGCGGCTTGGCCCACCAGCGGGCGCTCAATCCGACCCTGGCTCTGATGGATTACTCCGAGGCGATTCGTCTGGATCCCAAGATGGCCGATGCTTATTCCAACCGAGGCGTCATCCTACACGGGCTGGGCAACCGAAAGGCCGCCATGGCGGACTTCAACCTGGCGATCCGGCTGGACCCGATGCTGGCCGCTGCCTACAACAATCGAGCCTCTGCCTATTACGCTCAAGGCAAAACCCAAAAGGCCTACCAGGATCTGGACACCGCGATCCAGATCGATCCGGAGGATGCAGGCGCCTACAACAACCGCGGCAAGATCCTCTACGACGCGGGGAATTATAGCTCCGCCGTCTCCGATTTTCGCCGGGCTCTGATGCTGGAGCCGCGCTTCGCCCAGTGCTGGCTCAACCTGGCAAACGCTTACTTCCGCAACAACTTCCAAACACACGCCGAGCAGGCCTACCAATCCGCGATTGCCCTAGACGGCAACCTGGCCGGAGATTACCTGGGCAATCAAAAGCCCGCCAAGGCTCCCGAACAGCCGCAGCCTGCACCGTAGCAACTTTTGCCCCTACATATTGAGTTTCTAACGAATCTGACTTAACCTTTTGTGCTTTGAGCGCTCCTGTCCAATCCGATTCGTTCTTTCTATACCAGGCCCTGCTTTTAATGAACACTTGCGGTTTCGTCTGAAAACGGCTCTAACACTTTTTAAAAACATAGCTTATGAAAACCCGCCTCAAAGCTCCTGTTGGAATCTTCCCCTGCCAATATCGGCGACAACCTCCCTAACGCTAAATTGCTCTTGACATTATAACAGCTCGTCGGTAACATGGTTCTATCCATATAGTGCCTGTCACGCCTTTTTCATATCCGACTGCGCCGCACGCGATTCATATATTTCGTTCAATAGGGATCGAGGTCTCGGGGAGCCGCTGACCTGGAATCGGTCAGGTGAGATCATGGTCCACAACAGGAGGAGAAATCGGTATGATGCTCCACAAACCTCTTGCGATGGTAAAACCCAACGGCCGCAAAGTCGCCCTCCCGGAAGCAATTTGCATCAAGTATGGACTTCGTGAGGGATCGATTGCGCCCTTCTCCGGACTCCCTATCGAAGCATTGAATCGCAAACTGACACCCGAAGAGCAAAAGGCCGAGGAAGAGGCCGCGCGAATGCAGAATCTGGCCAACGCTCGCAAGGAAGAGGCACGCGCCGCCCAGGCGGCCAAAAAACTCCGAAAGCGGCGGACCACCAAGAAGCGGCCCACGACAAAGAAAAAGGCCACGGCAAAAAAGAAGGCCACCAGCACCGGAACCACGAAGAAGACGGCCACCAAGAAGTCCACCCAAACCACGACCCCCGCAAAGTCGAAAAAGAAAACCGCGTCGGTTGCTTAGGTAGGCAACCCCGAAGAGAGCCACGGGCGTGGCTCACGCAGGGGGCGGCAGGGCCCCGCAATGCCATCATTCATCAACAGGGGCCAAACCTCTCAAGCGATGTTCACGCAACGTGTACTCCAAATAGCACCGGACTAAATTCCCTGTCATTCTGAGCGATCGCGAAGAACCTGATCCCCAGGCGGAAAAGAGTTGCAAAGTAGATTCTTCGCTTCGCTCAGAATGACCGTGGTTCAATTCTTAGCGGACTCGTTCGCTTTAGGCCCTGCTGTTGAATGATGGCATTGCGGGCCTCTGCCGCCTTCTACAGAGGCTACGCCGGTGGCCTCCTTCGAAGTTGCCTCTGAGCGAAGCGAAGAATCTAGTCCACAAACCTCTTTAGCTAGCAAGCCAGATCCTTCACTATGTTCAGGATGACGACAACGAAAAACCCAGGATGGGCCGGAGTAAAAGGCCTATCGGGTGCGCCAGTGTCGGCAAGTGTCGATAAAAAGGGCATATCCGCATACTTCTTATCTTTTTTGGCCAGGGAAAGGGAATAAGGGTCGTAAAAAGATGTTGAACGGCCCCGATTTGCCGACACTGCCGACACTTGCCGACACTCTCGACTTTACATTCTTTAACATTCCGGGGCCCGAGGTGTTGTTGTCGTCGATGACAACCGCTGGGACCCCACTGCCATTTTCGTCATTCTGAGCGATAGCGAAGAATCTGGTCCGTATGCCAGGTCCTTCGTTCCGCTCAGGATGACAAAGAGGAAGGCCTCAGGTCGAGACGTTTTCTGCGTGACAACCCGATTCCCCCGACGAACTACTCGAACATGGCGTCGACGAATTTGCGCGGACTGAACGGCTCGATGTCGTCGGGGCTCTCGCCTAAACCGACGAACTTTACCGGAAGATCGAGCTGATTCTTTAGCCCCACCACGATCCCGCCCTTGGCGGTGCCGTCGAGCTTGGTCAGAAAGATTCCCGTCACGCCGATCACTTCGGCGAACAGCTTGCCCTGGGAAATCGCGTTCTGGCCGGTGGTGGCGTCCAGGATGAGCAGGACTTCGTGCGGACCGTCGGGGACCTTCTTCTTAATCACGCGCTCGATCTTGCCCAACTCCTTCATGAGGTTTTGCTGGGTGTGCAAGCGCCCGGCAGTGTCCACGATCAGCACGTCCGCGCCGCGAGCGATCGCGGCGTCCAGGGCATCGAAGGTAACCGCACCCGGGTCGGCCCCGGTCTGGTGTTTGACGATATCGGCCCCGATCCGTTGGCTCCAGATGTCCAACTGCTCCACCGCCGCCGCTCGGAAGGTGTCGGAGGCGGCGAGAATCACTTTCTTCCCCTCTTGGACCAACAAGTTCGCCAGTTTCGCGATTGAGGTCGTCTTGCCCGAGCCGTTGACTCCGGCCACGAGGATGACCGTCGGCGTGGTGGGCGCGAAGGTCAGCCCAATCCCGCCTTCAGACATGGTCTTGACCATCTCGTCCTTGATGTAGTCGCGGATGCCTTCCTGGGACTCGATCTGCTTGGACTTGTACATCTCTCGGACGTCTTCGACGATCTTCATGACGCCTTCGACGCCCATGTCCGAACCGATCATCTGCTCTTCCAACTCGTCCAGAAACGCTTCATCGACCGGGCGGCCAATCTTGAACAATCCTTTGAACCGCGCGGCGAGACCCACGCGGGTTTTCTCCAGCCCCTTGAGCAGTCGCTCCTCCCGTTCACGAGCGATCGCCTCCGCCGGCGTAACCCTCTTCTCCTTGGGCTTCGAGGACGGAGGTGCAGCGGGTTCCGCCGGGGCAGGCGGAGCGGGCGCAGCCGTTTCTTCCCGCGTCGGAGCGGCCGTGGGCGGTGCGTCGTGGGGAACGGTCCGTTTTGCGGAGGACTTCTGCGTTGGTTTGGACACACGCGCCTGTCTCGCCGTGCGCAAAAGGATCAGGCCGATCGCCGCCGTGAGTAGAGCGAACAAGCCGACCGCAATCGTCATGTACACGCTCGAAGAAACGTACGCAAGGTTTGTCACTGTGAAATGCCCCTCCATACCCATGACGGATTCATTGATCCCGCTTGTCCCTGCCACTGACAGCCGTAATAACCACCAAAACAATCACAACGACCACAGCAAGGATTAAAAAAAGACCCGAATAGAAAAACATCATTCAGTGCCGTTTCCGACATCATCGCTCTTGGCGATCTTGTCCAAGATCCCGTTGACGAAGGCGCCCGATTCCTTGGTCCCGAACCGCTTGGCCAGTTCGACCGCTTCATTGAGTGTTACTTGGTGTGGGATATCCGTACGGTACAGTAACTCGTAGGTCGCCAGCCGAAGGACGTTGAGGTCGCTGGCGTTCATCCGGTCCAGGCTCCAGTTCTGGGCAACACGCTCGATCGCGGCGGTCAGATCGCCCCACTTTTCGATACACCCGTCGATCAACTCCATGGCAAAGGCGGCGGACTCCGCATTGCGTGCGGCATCGCGCACTTGCTTCGCGTAGGTCTCCCGCGAACCCAAGCTACCGCTGGCGTATTGAAACAGGAATTGGTGGGCGATCATCCTCGCCCGGGACCTCTTACGCACAATGCTTCCTCATTTTGGTTGGGAACACGGGAACGCGAAGATAAATGCGACCGGTTCGACCGGAGTCCTCCGCACCGGGCTCAGAGACTTTCCATCAGGTTGGCCATCTCGATCGCATCTTGGGCGGCGTTGGCGCCACGGTTGCCCGCCTTGGAGCCGGCCCGCTCGATTGCCTGCTCGATGGTATCGGTCGTGAGCACGCCGTAGATCACCGGAATCCCTGTGGTCATGCTCGCGTTTGCGATCCCTTTGGCGGACTCGGCCGCCACGTGCTCGAAATGGGCTGTCTGACCGCGAATGACCGCGCCCAGGCAGATCACGGCGTTGTATTTCTTGCTCTCGGCCAGTTTCTTGGCGACCAAGGGGATCTCGAAGGCGCCCGGCACCCATGCCACGTCCACGTCGGATTCAGCCACGTCCATGCGCGTCAGTACATCGGTGCAGCCTGCCAGCAACTTGGAGCCCACGAACTCGTTAAACCGAGAGATCACGACCGCAAACTTTTTTCCCTTGCCGGACAGGCCGCCCTGTATGACCTTTGCCATCCTCGCCGCTCCTTGAAAACCCACCTTGAAATGAAAGCTTTACTATACCACCCGTACGGCCCCCCATCAAACCCATTTTCCCGCCCCGGTACCCGTCGAGGGAAGGCGCGTACGCTTTACTTTTGTGGCCGGTCCGATACAATGCCGACATGGTTTTCAGAGTCTTCATTGCCATGGCCCTCTTCTGCGGGTTGTGGATCGGCTGCGCGGACCAGACGCGGGACTTCGACTTGACCCTCGTGGTCGGCGGCGAACCGGAATCCCTGGACCCGGCACAGATCCAAAGCCTGTCCGCCAGCCGTATCGCGGACAGTCTGTTCGAGGGACTCACCAATCTCAACATTGCCGATCCGACACACCCCCTGCCGGGACTGGCGGAGTCCTGGACGTCGTCCGACGACGGACGGACTTACACCTTTCACCTGCGCGCGGCTCGGTGGTCCAACAACGCGCCGGTCACGGCGCATGACTTTGTCTACTCCTGGAAGCGCCTGCTGACGCGGTCCAACGGATTCCAATACGCGGACTTCCTTTTCTATCTAAAAAACGGCCGGCGTTACTACGACGGCGAGGTTCCCTTCGATCAAGTCGGTGTGCGGGCTGCGGGCGACCGTACACTGGTCGTGACCCTCGAGCGGCCGACGGCGCACTTCCTGCAACTGACTGCATTCACGACGTTTCGACCGGTCTACCCGCCGTCCGTGGAGCAACGGAACGGGGGATGGACGCGACCGGAGCATTTCGTCACCAGCGGACCGTTTGTGCTGGAAGAATGGCGGTTTAAGCACCGGATCGTTCTGCGCAAGAATCCGCGCTATTGGGACGCGGCCAACGTCCGGCTCGAATCGGTCGCCCTCCTCGCGGTCAAGAGCGAAAACACGGCCTTGAACCTGTACGAATCCGGTGCGGTGGATTTCATCTCCAGCGTGCCGGGACCGATCCTCGACACCCTTAAGGTCCGCGACGACTTTCAGGGGGGTGTCGCCTTCGGAACCTATTTCATTCGCTTCAACACGCAGCGAAAGCCTTTCGACGATCCGCGCATCCGACAGGCCTTTGCGCTGGCGATCGACCGACAGACCCTGGTCCGCCACGTAACCCGCGGCCACACCCAAGCGGCGCGGGGCTTCGTGCCGCCCGGCTCACCGGGATACGACGCGATCGAGGGCCTGCGCTTCGACCCGGACGACGCGCGTCGTCTGCTGGCCGAGGCTGGGTATCCCGACGGGAAGGGCTTCCCGAAGGTTGCCTACCTGTTCAACAAGAACGAGAACAACACGGAAATCGCCCAAGTCCTCAAAGCCGCATGGAAAGACGTTCTGAACATCGATGTGGGAATGGACGATCCGGACTGGAAAGTCTACGTGGGTCGACTGACCGGCCTGCAGTACGACTTGAGTCGCGGCAACTGGTACGGCGACTATCTGGCACCCAGCACGTTTCTGGATATGTTTACCACGGGGAACCACTTCAACCAGACCGGCTGGTCCGACGCCGACTACGACCGGCTGGTCGACACCGCCAACCAGACACTCGCCGCCGCGCCGCGCCGCGCGCTGTACCGGGAGGCCGAACAGATCCTGGTGGAGCAACAGACCCCGATCGCCCCGCTGTTTCATACTGCCACCACGAACATGATCAAGCCCTGGGTCAAGGGCATGACCCCAAACCTCAGAAACGTCATCCGCGTGAAGGATTTCTGGGTCGACACGGAGGCGAAGAATCGCTCGGAGACGGCACAATGATCCCGCACTTCCTCAAGCGCGCCGTGTCCTTCGTGGTGACCCTGTTTATCGTTCTGCTGGCCACGTTTGTCATCATGAACCTGGCGCCGGGCGACAATCCGTTTGCGGACGAAAGGCCCCCTTCGCCCGAAGTCATCGAAGCGCGAAACAAAAAGTATCACCTCGACCGGCCCTTGCTTCTCAACACGCGAACCCTGTCGGCCGACACATTCACCGACACCCAGTTCGGCATCTACCTTAACGGGCTGTTGCACGGCGACCTGGGCCCGTCGTTCCAGTATATGGACCGGGACGTCAACGACGTTTTAGGCCCGGCGATTCCGGTCTCCCTGTTGCTGGGCGCCATCGGGCTGACCGTCGCGTTGGCCCTGGGTATCCCCGCGGGCGTGATCGCCGCAGTGCGCTACAACAGTTGGACCGATCGCGCGGCGATCACCGCGGCCATGGGCGGCGTGATTTTGCCGAACTTCATCCTGGGTCCGCTACTGGTCATGGTCTTCGCCTTTGGGCTGGGGATCTTGCCCCCCGCCGGGTGGGGTCGGCCGGTGGATATGATCCTGCCGGCGTTTCTGACCGGGCTGCCGGCGGCTGCGATGATCGCTCGGCTGACGCGGGCCGGTTTGATCGAGGAATTACGCAAGGATTACATTCGCGCCGCTCGCGCGCGGGGCGTTCCCGAATACAAGGTGGTCCTCAAGCACGCCATGAAGAACGGGATCCTTCCGGTGGTTTCCTACCTGGGCCCGGCGGCGGCCAACGTGTTGACCGGCACGGTGGTGGTAGAAACGATCTTCGCGATCCCCGGCATGGGCACGCACTTCGTCGACGGAGCAATCCAGCGGGACTACAAGGTGGTTCTGGGCGCGGTGCTGGTGTACTGCGTGTTGCTGATGACGTTCAACTTCCTGGTGGACCTGGCCTACCGGTTCCTCGATCCGCGGGTGGAACGGACATGACGACTCAAGCCAGTCACACGAAAGAACATCACGGACCCGGCCAACGGGCCTGGCGGAGTTTCCTCCAGTCAAAAGGCGCCATGGCCGCGCTCGTGTTCCTCGCGGTCATGCTTGTGGGCTCGTTGCTCCTGCCGTTGCTGTGGCCGCATCATTACGCGACGGCGGATCTGCCGGGCAAGTTCCAATCGCCGTCGGTCGAGCATCCGTTCGGCACCGACGCGCTGGGTCGGGATCTGTTTGCGCGAATGATGTACGGCGCAAAGATCTCCTTTTCCGTCGGGATCTGCGCCACGACGGTCAGCTTAGTCATCGGGGTCGCCTACGGTTTGATCGCCGGCTGGTTCGGTGGGCGAGTCGACAATTTTATGATGCGGGCGGTGGATGCCTTGGCGAGTATCCCGTTCATGTTCCTGGTGCTCATGCTCATGACGCTCAGCCGCGACTTCATCATGCTGTTCGTCGCGCTAGGCGCCGTGCAGTGGCTGACCATGGCCCGGATCGTCCGTGGGCAGACGCTTTCGCTGAAGCAGCGGGAGTTCGTCCTGGCCGCGCGCACCATGGGCAGCAGTACGTTTTTTATTCTTACCCGACACATCCTGCCCAACGTGATGGGGCCGGTGATCGTGTGCGCGACGCTGATGGTCCCGGCGGTCATGCTGGAGGAGGCCTTCCTGAGTTTTCTAGGATTGGGAATCGAGCCGCCGAAGTGTTCCTGGGGTACGCTCGCCGATGACGCACGCAAGGTAATCAATCCGGTGCAGACTTATTGGTGGCTGGTGGTGTTTCCCGCGGCTGCGTTGGCGGTGACGCTGCTGGGCCTCAACCTGATCGGCGACGCCCTGCGCGACGCCCTGGATCCTCAGCAGAAACATCGCGGGCTTTAGGGCACCCGATCGCAGAGAATCGCTGGTTTCCCGGAAACAGACCATGGTACAATTGCAGAAGGTCAAACACCACACCCGTCGAACGCTTTGGGGGCAGAAGAGACATGAAAAAGCTGAAAGTGGCGGACATCATGAACCGGAAGGTCGTCTCCATCCAGGAGGACGCTCAGGCTCAAGAGGCGATCGGCATGATGCAAAAAGGAGGATTCCGGCACCTGCCAGTGGTCCGAAAAGACGGCGAAGTCGTGGGTATTCTATCCGACCGAGACCTGCGGGATATCGCCGTGATGTTTGACAAACAGCCGAAAGACGCAGACGGCTACATGATGCTTGGACCGATCGCGGTGAGCGGCATCATGGCTCGAAACCCGATCACAGTGTCCTCGGGCGACACGGTGGTCAACGCGGTGAACGTGATGAAGCGCGGCGGGTTTCATGCGTTGCCCGTGGTCGACGACGACAAGCTAGTCGGCATTGTATCGACCATGGACATGCTTCGGCTCCTGCTCAAGCTTTTGACGAAGCCGTAGCCGATGCGAGCCAGCTCGACTCGGGAATTACTTTATTTTATTGGAAGCTTTCTCCAGATGCTCCTGTCGATAGCGTTCCAGCGTCTCGACCAGATCGGGCCGCATG
>JAJDCN010000176.1 GCA_029260815.1 Planctomycetota bacterium | reverse complement strand
GGCGATGGTCTTCGAATCGATCGTCCTGCTGCTGGCGGGCGCGGCGGTCTTTCTCATGAAAGGCACGCGATCGATCCCACTGTTTTTCAGTGTGGCCTCCACCGCTTGGCTGCTTCTGCACTTCGGCTACATCGCTTTCGCCAGAGGCCTGAGTTGCCTGCGGATCCGGGAAGGCTCGTCGGGCCGGATCGGCGCGGGCATGGCGGCTTTTGTGAAGCCCGGGTGGCGGTCATTGCTGCTGGTCTTTGTCGGCCTGTGCGCTGTCGGATTTTATCACGCGCTGGATGGCCCACAGAACCCGGATGGGCCAAACATTGCCGACCAGACTGTGACCGCCCGTGTAACGTTAGAGCCAAACTCGGTTGCGGAGATCTATTTCCGAAAAGAGCAGCCCAAGATCCTCTACGGCGGTGGAGTCTATCACTTCGCCCCGCAGTGGTACGCCCTGCGGCTGTCCACTGACCCGGCCGACCCCTGTCGGTTCATCTCCAGCATCGGTCCGGAGCGGACCAAGCCGGGCGGGCGGGTCCTGGAGGCGAATACCGAATACACGGTGCGCCTGGAAGTGCAGGGACAACGTTTTCGCGCCGATCTCGTGGACGCGCAGCACACCGAGTCGATCGACAAGTTCGAAGACGCGGAATTGACAAGCGGCCAAACCGGCTTCGTGATCCGGCGCGGCAGCGGGCAAATCAGTGAACCACTGGAGGTTATCCCGTCCGACTCGGCGACGGCCGCCACGGCGCTGACCATCGGTCGGATCCTACTGGGATGGTTGTTGTTAGGCGGACTGTTGCTTCGTCTGGGCCGTTTCGAGCCGGCCAGCGCCTTCACCGCGGCGGCCCTGTGTTTTATCCCTCTTGCCCTAGTCGCCGGGCTGGTACCCTGGGTGCGAACAGACCGCCCCATGTCCTGGCTGTGGGCGGGGATCGCCTCGGTGCCCTGCATGGTGCTGTTTCTCGTTCTCCGAAACCGCGCGCTCTTGCGCGGGGCGCCGATCCTAGCCACCGCCGCGATCGCGCTGACCATTGCGGCGCTTTACCCATTTGCCCTGAGCACCCGCGCCGCCCAACTGGCCCGGCTTACGGAACGGCCCGACGGATACGTGACCCAGCAGTTCGCGGCTCACGGACGGATTGATCACGAGCGGATCTGGCAACATTACCTCGGGCAATTCAACTTTCCCGGGGCGCCGAACCCCGTTCCCGTGGCGAAAAAAAAACAGGTTCGTCGCATTTTGGTTCTGGGCGGGGCCAGCGCCGCCGGCGTCGGGGTGCGTCCAGAGGAAAGCTACCCCTACCTGCTCGACCAACTGTTGCCCGGCGCGGACGTGTTGGACATCACGGGGAAGGCCTATGAAGTTTTCAACGCCGCCTGGCCCGGACACAACACCGAACAAGCCCTGCAGTTTCTCGAGAGAGACCTGCTGAAATACAAACCCGATTACGTCGTTTTCCACGCCGATTGGGACCCAACGGCAGCCGCCGCGCCGTTGTCGCTACCTCAAGCCCAGCCGGTCACCGCGCTCTTTACCCTTCCGATGCATTTGCGCAACCCCATCGCCTCGCCGTCCGAGCCCGAAACGGAGGAGCCGGAGACAAAACAAGCGGATGCGACAGGAGTTTTAGAGGAACCAGAGCACAAAGCAACCGAAGCGAAAAAAAGAGCGCGGCAAGAGCATGAAGCCGCTGTTGAACGCTTTGAGGAAAACCTCGAGCACCTTGTCGAGTTGGCGGCGGCGCACGACTTCAAATTGATCCTGCTGTCTACCGCCTACGACGACCCGCCATTATATGCTGAGATTCATAAGCCCTTCCTCGTCGCGATGTCCGAACTCGCCGTGGCCCACAAATCGGTACGTTTCTGGAATTGCCAGGGCCGTTTCTCCGAGAAGCGCTTTAACGACAACTTCTGCACCCGCACTCTGTTGACCCAAACGGCCAACTACCACATTGCCCAGGCGTTGGCAAAAATTATCCAGACCTGGCTATGACCCCATTCTTTCCGCAAAGGGAATCCGCGATCGCCGAAGGTGACCGCGATGAACACAGACTTTCCCTTCGATCCGATGATGCCTGTGGGCATTGCAACCCATCCCAGAAAAAGGTATTCTTCAGAGGACTTTTAGAAGAAAATCCAGGTTGGCGTCAAGCCTAAGGTGATTGGGAGATACACGATATCTTCTACGGAAGTCGTCCCGCCATCTCAGCTGGCCGCCAGAGCCCAAAAACACGATCGGGCTCATTCACAAGCCGCAAGATTTGCTTGCAAAGGAGGCAAATTCTGTTATCCTGGCACCGAACGAACGTTCGATAAACAACCGTTCCTGGCAGCCGCCAAAGGTGGAACGATATAACCACTGACGGAAAAGTACTTGAAGCTGCCTTTCGGAGTTAACAAGATGCAAACGGAGGAGACGATGAGTAAGACGCTGATCAACTACACGACCCAGGAAGGCATCGCCGTGATCGAGATGACCGATCCGCCGGCAAACACCTACACCCACGAGATGATGCGGCAACTGGACGAGGCAATCTTGAAGGCCCGCTTCGATGATGACGTCCACGTCATAGTCTTACGCGGCGAAGGCGATAAGTTCTTCTCCGCCGGAGCCAACATCGCCATGCTCAACGAGGTTACCCCTCGGTTCAAGTACTACTTCTGCCTGCACGCCAACGAGACCCTCAACCGCCTGGAGCAGACCCCCAAGCTAGTCATCGCGGCCCTGAACGGCCACACCGTGGGCGGCGGGTTGGAGATCGCCATGGCCGCGGACATCCGCATCGCCTGCAAGGAAGCCGGCAAGGCCGGCCTGCCGGAGGTCAACCTCGGCGTGCTACCGGGCACCGGTGGCACCCAGCGGCTCGCCCGCATCGTCGGCCGCTCCAGCGCGATCGAGCTGATGTCCACTGGCCGGGTCTTCTCCTTCGAGGAAGCGCACGAGATGGGGGTTGTCAACTACATCTATGAGAAAGAAGGTTTCTTCGAGCAGGTCATGGACTACGCCATGCAGTTCTGCCCGCCCAACAAGGCCGCCCTGGCGGTAGGCCGCATCAAACGCTCGGTGCAAACCGGCCTGGAGCTGCCCTTCCAAGACGCCCTGGCCCTCGAGCGAGAGCTGCAACAACAACTGTTCCAGAGCGCCGATGCAAAGATCGGTCTGGCCGCCTACGCGGAGAAGAAAACCGCCCAGTTCGAAGGACGCTAACCCCCATGACGCTCGAAAACAAGAAGTTGTACATCAACGGCGAGTGGGTCGAGACGGCCGACGCCTATGAGGACATCAACCCCGCCACCGAAGAAGTAATCTGTTCCGTCGCCAAGGCGGGCACAGCGGAGGTGGATGCGGCAGTGGGCGCCGCGCGGGCTGCGTTCGAGTCGGGCAAGTGGTCCACCATGGCGCCCAAAAAGCGCGGCCAAATCCTCTGGAAGATCGGCGAGCTGATCCGCACGCGGATCGAAGAATTCGCCGCCCTGGAGACCGCCGACAACGGCAAGCCGATCTTCGAATCCCTCTACGTGGACATGCCGGCCGTGGCCGACTGCTTCCAGTACTACGCCGGTTGGGCCACCAAGATCCACGGGGAGACGATCCCCATCGGTCCCAACTCTCTCAACTACACCCTGCGGGAGCCGGTGGGCGTGGTCGCGGCCATCGTCCCGTGGAATTTCCCACTGCTGCTGACATCCTGGAAAGTGGCTCCGGCGCTGTCGGCCGGCAACACCGTGGTGCTCAAGCCGGCCACGAACACTCCGCTGACCGCCCTGCTGCTGGCCGAGGTCGCCCAAGAAGCCGGCCTGCCGCCAGGGGCGCTCAACGTGATCACCGGGCCGGGCTCGGTGATCGGCCAGGCGCTGGTGGAACATTCCCAGGTAGACAAGATCTCTTTCACCGGTGAGACCGCTACCGGCCAGCAGATCTTGCGTTCCTCCGCCGACACCCTAAAGCGAGTGACACTGGAGCTGGGCGGCAAGAGTCCCAATATCATATTGGCCGACGCAGACGTGGACGCAGCGATCAAGGGAGCGGCCATGGGCATCTTCTACGGCAAGGGCGAGGTTTGCGCGGCGGGCTCGCGGCTGCTGGTGGAGGACAAGATCCATGACGAAGTCGTCGAAAAGCTGGCGGCCCGCACGAAAAAGTTGGTACCCGCCGATCCCATGCACCCCAAGACAAAGCTGGGCGCCCTAGTGAGCGAAGGGCAGATGAACAAAGTGCTGGGTTACATCGAGGCCGGCACCTCTGGCGGCGCCGAGCTGGTGGCCGGTGGCAACCGCGCGGACATCGGGACGGGCAAGGGCTACTTCGTGGAACCCACGATCTTCGACAACGTGACCAATGACATGAAGATCGCGCAGGAAGAGATCTTCGGTCCGGTGCTCTCCACGATCACCTTCTCCGATCCGGAGCAGGCGGTGGCCATCGCCAACGACACGCCCTACGGCCTGGCCGCTGCGGTCTGGAGCCGGGACATCAAGCGGGCACACATAGTCGCCCGGCGTCTGAAGGCGGGGACCGTCTGGATCAACACCTACAACAACTACGACGCCGCCTCGCCCTTCGGTGGCTACAAGATGAGCGGCTTTGGCCGCGAACTGGGCGCCCACGCGCTGGAGAGCTACACGGAAGTCAAGAACGTGTGGGTCGACCTGAACGAGTAAGAAAACCTGGGAAAACCACAGAGGTCACAGGAGCAAGAGGATGAGTCGAGTCAACACCTTCGACGATTGGGTGGACATGTTCGAACAGTGGCAGGGCGACATCGGCCTGGAGAGCGAGGACGTCAAAACCTACGGTTTTTCGGAGAAGTTCGGCGGCCTAAAGGAAGAGGCGATCGAGTTCGGCGACTTCAAGGGCCGGCCCAAGTGGGAGCGAGTCCTGCAGATCCCCGACCAGCGCGTGCGCGACGCCTTGCTCAACCTGATCGTCTACCAGGGCGACACCGAGTTCGCCTCCGTGGAGCAACAGCGGTTCCTCTTTAACGCCGCCCCGTCGGACAACGACATGGCCTCCCTGGTGCGCGTGATGGCCGAGGAGATGCGCCACGGCTGGCAAATGTGTTACCTGTTGGTCAAATACTTCGGCTACTCCGGCAAGGTGGAGGCGCAGAAGCTTCTGGAGCGCCGCTCCTGGCAGAACACCCGATTGCTCGGTTCGTTCAATCAAGACGTGAACAACTGGCTGGACTTCTGGGTCTATACCAACTTCGTCGACCGGGACGGCAAGTTCCAACTACAGATGCTCACCAACTCGGCCTTCGCACCCCTGGGCCGCTCGGCCGCGGCCATGCTGAGGGAGGAGGCCTATCACCTGGCCACCGGCTCCGACGGACTCACCCGCGTGCTTAAGGCCGGCAAGGTACCGGTCAAGATCTTCCAAAAGTATCTCAACAAGTGGGTCCCCACCGCCTACGACCTGTTCGGCAACGACCACTCGTCCTCGGCGCACTGGGCCTACGTGTGGGGGCTCAAGGGGCGCTTCGACGAGGCGTCCAATCGCGAACCGGCCGACATGGAACACCTCAACGAAGCCTCCCGCATGCTCTACGTCAAAGAAGCCGCCGGGCTGATCGAGAACATGAACCGGCTTCTACCCGAAGATGGACCAAAGCTGTACGCACCCCATCACAAGTTCGGCCGCTCCATCGGCGACTACACCGGTCAACAGTGGAGCGTGACCGGCGAAAAACTTGACGATGCGGCCTATGCGGAACACCTGACCGAAGTCCTGCCGACCGAAGCAGACGATGCGACATTAGCCGGGATCATGAAGCAACCGGACTGGGTCGTACCCAAGAAATCCGCCTAACTTCGAACACGGATCGATGACATGGAACCGGCACTGGACGCCCAACGCATCGAGAAGTGGAAAGGTCGCAAACGGGAAATCGCGGACGACACCCTGGCCGTCGAGGAGCCTCTGGAAATCCGCGTGAACGGCGAATCCATCGCCGTGGTCATGCGCACCCCCGGCGACGATGAGGAGTTAGCCTCCGGCTTTCTGTGCACGGAGGGACTGGTCGCCGGGCCCGGCGCCATCGCCGATATCACCCATCGCGGTACGCGAGCTTATCCCGACAAAAAGAACGTGGTCGATGTCCGGTTGGCTGCGGAAGCCTCCCTGCCCCGAGACGGCTGGCAACGCCGGTTCTTCGCCGCTTCCTCCTGTGGGATCTGCGGCAAACAGACGATCGAGTCAATCCGCACCGACGCGGCGGATATTGAATCGAACGTGACGATCTCGATTGAAGTCCTCTACGGGTTGGCGGAACAGATGGCCAAATCCCAACCGGTTTTCAAAACAACGGGCTCCTTGCACGCCGCGGCCCTGTTCGATGCCGCAGGCACGTTGATCGACCTGCGCGAAGACGTGGGCCGACACAACGCCGTGGATAAGATCGCTGGGCGGGTGTTTCTGGACGACCACCTGCCATTGAGCGAGTCGATCCTGTTGGTCAGCGGACGAACCAGTTTTGAAATCGTCCAAAAGGCCCTGATGCTTGGCATCCCGATCGTCGCGGGCATCTCCGGTCCCAGCAGCCTGGCAGTCGAGCTGGCAGCCGAGACAAACATGACGCTCATCGGCTTCGCACGCGGGCGAAGCCTGAACGTGTATACCGGCCACCAACGAGTCAAGGAGTAGGCGCTGTGTCCAAAAACCTCGTCCGCATGCAAGAGATCTTCGGTGACGGTAGTGACAATGCCATCACGCGATTTCAACGGATCATGGAATCCACCGGCGGACTCTCCAAAGAGGCCCTGGCCGCGGTGAACGACGAGACCGGACTTCCCCCCGCCGCCACTCTGGGCGTGGCCACGTTCTACGAAGACTTCAAGAAGAAACCGATCGGCCCCAAGCAACCCGGCGTATGCAACGGCACCGCCTGCTGGGCCGACAGCGTCGACAACAAGAAAGCCGCCGCCTGTCACGCCATCCCGGACGCCACCCCGGTGGCTTGCCTGGGACTGTGCCATCAGGCCCCCACATGCACAACCGACAAATTCGTCGAGCCCGTCATCGAATCCCACGGGGCCGAAACCATCGTGCTGCGTCATATGCTCGGCGATGCGGCCTGCGACTACAGTGCGTTGAAGAAAGCCTGCGGCATGGCGCCCCGCCAGGTCATCGACCAGATCACCCGCTCCCAATTGCGCGGCCGGGGCGGGGCCGGGTTCCCCTCCGGGATCAAGCTGAAGACCGCCGCGGACACCGATGCCCAGGTCCGCTACATCGTCTGCAACGCTGACGAGGGCGATCCGGGCTCCTATATCGACAAGCTCTTGATGGAGCGGGACCCGGGAGCCGTGATCGAAGGGATGGCAATCGCCGCACACGCAATCGACGCAAAGGTCGGTTACCTCTACCTGCGTTCCGAATACCCCGGAGCCCTGAAGCGAATCGTCGAAGAGGTTGACCAGGTCACCCGTGCAGGCCTCCTGGGTGAATTCGAAATCAAAATCTTCGTGGGCGCCGGGGCCTACATCTGCGGCGAAGAAACCGCCCTGTTACGCTCCCTGGAGGGCCTGCGCGGCGAGGTGACCGCACGCCCGCCGTTCCCAGCGGTGTCCGGACTCTACGGCAAACCCACCGTGGTGAACAACGTGGAGACTCTTGCCAACTTCGGCTGGATCGTCGAGCATGGCGGCGACGCCTACGCCGCGATCGGACACGACAAAAGCCGCGGGACCAAAGCGGTCTGTCTCAACTCCATCGTGGCGCGGCCCGGGATATACGAAGTGGACCTGGGCACGCCGATCGCCACGATCGTCAACGAATACGCCGGCGGCCTACGGACTGGCAGTAGACTCAAGGGCATCCAGATCGGCGGGCCGCTCGGAGGGATTCTGCCGCCCCATCAAATGGACGCGCCCCTGGGCTTCGAGGAACTTGCCGCGGCCGGCTGCCTGCTGGGCCACGGTGGGATGGTAGTCTTCGACCAGCGGACCGACATGCTGCAACTGGCGGAACATCTGTGGAAGTTCTGCGCGGACGAGAGCTGCGGCAAGTGTGTCCCCTGCCGGATCGGCTCGGTGCGCGCTTGGGAAATGACCCAGCGGTTGCTCCGCGAGGGACAGGGCGCCGAGCAGTACGCGCCTTTGATGGAAGAGTTGTGCGACACACTAGAGGCGACGTCCCTGTGTGCCCTGGGTGGTGCGATCCCCGCGCCGATTCAGAGCATCTTGACCCATTACAAACCGGACCTGGAGAAATACGGTGTCCGCTTTGCGAATTAATATAAACGGAAAACCCGTGACCGTCGAGACCGGGGCAACGATCCTGGAGGCGACGCGGGGAGCCAAGGCCACCGTACCAACCCTGTGCTACGATGACAAGCTCGAGCCCTTCGGGGCCTGTCGCGTGTGCATGGTGGAGATCGGTTTCGGCAACGGCGCCCCGCCCAAGGTCGTGGCCGCCTGCCACACGCCCGTGGCCGAAGGGATGCAAATCGCCACCGACAGCCCGCGGGTGCAGCGCCTGCGGCGCAACGTGGTGGAGCTGATCGTCTCGGATCATCCGCTCGATTGCCTTACCTGCAGCGTCAACGGCAACTGCGAGTTGCAGGACGTTGCCGCGGACGTGGGCGTCCGAGAGGTTCGCTATACCGGCCAGCGGCGCACAGCCGAAAAAGATTACAGCCACCCGTACATCAAAAGCGACTTGGAAAAGTGCATCGTTTGCTCCCGCTGCGTTCGGGCCTGCGACGAGATGCAGGGGCAGTTTGTCCTGAGCATCGCCGGACGCGGGTTTGGCTCCCGTGTAGTGGCCGGATTCGACACCGGCTTCGACGCGGCAGACTGCGTGAGCTGTGGAGCCTGCGTGGCTACCTGCCCCACCGGGGCCTTGAACGAGCCCGGTTTTTTAAAACACGGGGCGCCGGATCGCGAGGTAAAAACCACCTGCTCCTACTGCGGCGTTGGCTGCAATTTCTACGTACAGGTCAAGGGCGACCGCGTGATCGCCACTCGGCCGGCGGATGAGGCGGCGGCGAACCAGGGGCACTTGTGCGTCAAAGGCCGCTTCGCCTTCGGCTTCGTCCACTCGCCGGAGCGGCTCACGACGCCGCTGATCAAACGCAACGGCACGTTTGAAGAAGCGAGTTGGGGCGAAGCGATCGAGTTGGTCGCATCCCGGTTCAAGTCCATCATCGAGCGGAACGGACCTAAGGCGATCGCCGGTGTCTCCTCCTCCCGCTGCACGAACGAAGAAAATTTCGTCATGCAGAAATTTATCCGCGCCGTGGTCGGCAGCAACAATATCGACTGCTGCGCGCGGGTGTGCCACTCGCCGACCGCTTTCGGCATGCGTAAGGCCTTCGGGACCGGAGCAGCGACGAATTCCTTTAAGGACATCGAAAAAGCGAAACTGATCATGATCATCGGGGCCAACCCCACCGAGGCCCACCCGGTGGTCGGGGCGCGTCTGAAGCAGGCGGTGCTCAAGGGCGCCGGGTTGATCGTCATCGATCCGCGGCAGATCGAGCTAGCCCGCTACGCCGACGTGCACCTACAGCTCAAGCCGGGCACGAACCTCGCCCTATTCCACGGACTGGCCCACGTGATCGTGACCGAGGGTCTAGTTGACCAAACGTTCATCGACGGGCGCACGGAGGGCTACGGCGAATACGAACAGTTCATCCGCAAGTACACGCCGGAAGTGGTAGAGACGATCACGGGCGTGCCCGCCGAACAGATCCGCGCTGCGGCGCGGTTGTACGCCACGTCCGGAGCATCGGCCATGTACCATGGGCTGGGGGTCACCGAACATTCCCAGGGATCCTACGGCGTCATGGGCCTGACCAACCTCGCAATGCTGACCGGCAACGTGGGTCGCGAAGGGGTCGGCGTCAACCCGTTGCGCGGACAGAACAACGTCCAGGGCGCCGCGGACATGGGCGCCATGCCGAACCTAGTCACGGGTTATCAGGACCCTACCAACCCAAAGGTCAAAGAAAAATTTGAGCGCGTCTGGCACACCACGATCGAAACCGAGCCGGGCTACACGATCCCGGAGATGTTCAACGCCGCGGTGGACGGCCGACTCAAGGCAATGTGGATCGTCGCGGAGGACATGGCCCAGACCGACCCAAACACCCGGCACGTGAAGGCGGCACTGGATGGTCTGGAGTTTCTGGTGGTCCAGGAGTTGTTCATGACCGAGACGGCCAAACACGCCGACGTGATTCTACCGGGGGCCTCCTTCCTAGAGAAAACCGGCACGTTCACCAACGCCGAGCGCCGGGTGCAATTGGTCCGACGAGTGTTCGAGCCGCTGGGCGGAGCGCGTACGGACTCGCAGATCATCTGCGACGTGGCTCGGGCGATGGGCTATCCCATGGACTACCCCCACGAGGCGGCGATCATGGATGAGATCGCCGAGCTGAGCCCGGCCATGACCGGGGTGGCGCATCATCGACTGGAAGGCAATGGGCTCCAATGGCCGGTCCCCGCCAAGGGCGATTGCGGAACGTCCATCGTGCATGCCGACCGCTTCGCGCGAGGCAAGGGGCTGTTCACCCTGGCGGAGTACGTCCCTACCCGAGAAACACTTAGCGAGGAATTCCCGCTGATCCTAACCACCGGCCGGATCCTGGAGCACTACAACGCCGGGACCATGACGCGGCGGACCGACAACCTGGTGCTACTGGACAAAGATCTGTTGGAAATCTCGCCAGAAGATGCGAAGACCTACAGTGTCGCGGACGGGAACACCGTCCGCGTCACCAGCCGCCGCGGCGCCGTCACTGCCAAGGCTACCGTGACCGATCGCATGAGCCCGGGCACGCTGTTCATGACCTTCCACTTCCCGGAAGCGGAAACCAACGTCCTGACCAGCGACGAACACGATGAGAACACGCAATGTCCGGAATACAAAGTCACCGCCGTACGTATTGAAAAGAGCAACACATGAT